>JAOUMF010000366.1 GCA_029881615.1 Alphaproteobacteria bacterium
CGTCTCGGACATGAAGGCGGCAATCAGCTCACTTACAAGCGACGGCCCGGCATCGTTCCGCAACTGCCGAAGCACGTCGTCACTCACAAGTTCTTCCGTGGCCGGCGATGGCGGACTGTCACCGTGACCCTCACCGTCGTGCGCGGCGTGCGGCGGCGGCCCGGCAAGGCGGCGCAGCACTGACGCCAGCATCGCACGATCGATAGGCTTCCCGACATGCTCGTCCATGCCGGAATCCAGGCAGCGACGACGCTCTTCCTCGCCGGTATGCGCCGTCATGGCAATGACCGGCAACTCCCCTATGGGTGACGGCAATTCACGAATAGCCGCGGTCGCCGCGAACCCATCCATCTCGGGCATCCAGATATCCATTAAGACAGCCGAATAATTCCCGGTCCGAACGGCTTCGACAGCCTTCAATCCATTATCGACGTCATCCACCGCATAACCCATCCTGTTCAGGATGGTCGTGGCCAGCCGGCGATTGGTCGCGCTGTCGTCGACAAGAAGAAGGCGCCCCGCCATTTCATCGCGCGCCGGCTGAATATCCCGCTCGATCATTTCTTCCCGAAGCGCCACGTTACCTCCTCTAATCCCAATCCCCGCATAACCCAGGAATTCCCCTTTATCGTCATAACGCGGCGCGCCGTTCAAACGTATGGAAGCCGTCTCGCGGCCCATGCCGAGTACCAGACGGACATCGCGCAGCCTTTTATGCTGGTCCATGTCCGACATGCAGGACGTGGCCGCCAAGCCGTTCTCATCGGCACCCCCACCCGTCAACTCCGCGAGGTTGCGGCCTATCACCCAGCCAAAATCGGCAACCGCGGCGCCGGGATTGACCGCTTTCATCGCGCAGAAACGGTGCAGAATATCCGTCTCCCATACCCAATCGGCCGTGGCGGAGAGCAACTGGTGGAACTGTGTTCCGGCGGCGCGCAATTCGCGCTCCAGTGCCGCCAGCCGCGAAATATCGAGAACCGTCACGGCGGCGCTGCCATCGGGCAGATCCCTGCGGTACAACCGCACCCATCGCCCATCCGCCAGTTCATGCTCGCCCTCGGTAATGGCCGACAATTCAGGCACACCCATGCCCGTTGAGCCTTCGCCATGAATGACCGAGTCGAGAAAGATCTTCAGGAAAGCGTCGTTTCTGTGGCGCAGATTCCCTGCGGAATCATATAGCGCCACGCCGGTGGGCAAGCTGTCGACAACATCCTGGATATCGAATTTCTGACGGGATTCCCCCGCCGCGCCGGCGATCTGCATAACAAGCAAGGTGAACGACGCAAAGAAAACGGCGCCCCAGATCAGCAGGTGAAAACTGGATCCCCCCTCCGCCACGACGGCGGTATATTCGAACAACGCGCCATTGACGGCGATGAACGAAACCAGGAAGAAAGCAACAAGCAGTATACGGCGCCGGGTCAAATTACAGGTCCGAAAATCCGTTAAAATCCAACAGGTAATGCTGTCCCTCAATTCGGGCCGCGCGTCAAGGGTTGAGAGTGCCTTGCCAGCCGCTGTTTCTCCATGCATTAGTTCAGACATGATCCGGATTTTCACCGATTACGGCCTGAACGGCCCCTATGCGGGTCAGCTGCACGGGGTTCTGAAGCGCAACGCGCCGGAAGCCCCGGCCATCGACCTGATGCATGACGCGCCGGCCCGCAACCCGCGCGCCGCGGCTTATCTGCTGGCGGCGCTGACCAGCGAGCTTGCGGAAGGGGACGTTTGTCTCGCCGTGGTGGATCCCGGCGTGGGCGGCGCACGACCGCCGGTGATCGTTCTGGCCGACGGAAAGCGCTTCGTCGGGCCGTGCAACGGATTGTTCGAAATCATCCAGCGCAGGGCCCGGACAGCCCAGGCATGGACCATCGACTGGCGGCCCGAAACGCTATCGGCCACGTTCCACGGCCGCGACCTGTTCGCGCCGGTCGCCGCCATGCTGACAAGGGGCCATTGGCCCGCCTGCACGCCGATGGCCGAGAACTGGCGCAAGGATCCCGGCCGGCCGGGCGCCCGCTGGCCGGACGATCTGGACGAGGCGATCTATACCGACGGCTTCGGCAATGTCATGACCGGGCGGCGCGCCGCAGGCATGAGCGACCGGGCAACGGTCGAGATTGCGGGCAAGCTGTTTTCCCGCGCCCACACCTTCGGCGACGTCGCCGAGAGCCAGGGCTTCTGGTATGAGAATTCCTTGGGGCTTGTTGAAATTTCCGTCAATGGCGGCAGCGCCGCCCAGCAATACGGAATCGCGACAGGCGACCCGGTGACCATAAGAAAATGAAGGGTAGAGACTAATGGATAACGGCGCCCACGCCTTCGCCCAGGACCCGCGCAACGAATCGGTCCTGATATATGTGAACGGCGCGTTGAAACCGCGCGCCGAAGCCATGGTGTCGGTGTTCGACAGCGGCTTCCTGATGGGCGACGGCGTCTGGGAGGGGGTACGGCTGCATAACGGCAGGGTCGCCTTCCTGGACCGGCATCTGGACCGGCTTTACGAGGGCGCGAAGGCGGTCGACATGGATATCGGCCTGTCCCGCGAGGAACTGACGGCGGCGATGTATCGCACCATGGAAGCCAACGGAATGCAATCCGGCGTTCATATCCGCCTGATGGTGACGCGCGGCCTGAAATCCACGCCTTACCAGGACCCCAGGGTCAATATCGGCAAGGCCACCATCGTCATCATCGCCGAATACAAGCAGGCCAGCGAGCAGGTCGCCGAACAGGGCATGAAGCTGTTTACCGTGCATGTGCGACGCGGCGCGCCCGATGTGCTGGACCCCAAGCTGAACATGCATTCCAAGCTGAACTGCATCACGGCGGCGATCCAGGCCGCGAAGGCCGGCGCCGACGAGGGGCTGATGCTGGATCCGCACGGTTTCGTCGCCACCTGCAATTCCACCAACTTCTTCATCGTACGCAAGGGCGAGCTGTGGACCTCGACCGGGCGCTATTGCATGAACGGCATCACCCGGGCCAACATCCTGTCACTGGCGCGGGGCAACGGCATTCACGCCGAAGAGCGCGACTTCTCGCTGACCGAGACCTACGGCGCCGAGGAAGCCTTCGTCACCGGCACCTTCGGCGGCGTGACGCCGGTGCGCGAGCTGGATGGACGCATATTCGGCGATGGCAAACCCGGGCCGGTCAGCCTGCGGCTGCGGACCCTCTATCGCGAACTGATCGAGCGCGAATGCCCGCCGCCGGTGGTGGTGTGATCCAATGACGGCAATACGCATCGCCATGTGGTCGGGACCGCGCAATGTTTCGACGGCGCTGATGCGGTCCTGGGGCAACCGGCCCGACTGCGCCGTCTGGGACGAGCCGCTCTACGCCCACTACCTGACGCAATACGAACCGGACCATCCCGGCATCCCCGATATCATCGCCGCCCACGAAAACGACTGGCGCAAGGTGGTCGAGGGCCTGATCGGCCCGGTGCCCGGCGGCAAGACGATCCATTACCAGAAACATATGGCGCATCATATGCTGCCGCATATCGACGATGGCTGGCTGGCCGGGGTCAGCAACGCCTTCCTGATCCGCGACCCGGCCGAGGTGCTGCTGTCCATGTCGAAGGTCATGGAGACCGTGACCTTGCAGGATACCGGCTTTCCCGACCAGTTCCGGCTGTTCGAGAGAGTATGCG
>JAOUMF010000367.1 GCA_029881615.1 Alphaproteobacteria bacterium
CTTGAAGTCCTCAGTGCGCTGGAAAGTGAATTGGAAGTCGAGCCATTGGCCGCGGTCGCGACCGGTTCCCCGGTCGCCGGCAAGACCGTCGTCTTCACCGGCACGCTGGAAATGATGACCCGCAGCGAGGCCAAGGCCCGCGCCGAGGCGCTGGGCGCCAAGGTTTCCGGCTCGGTCTCCGCGAAAACCGACTATGTGGTTGCCGGCCCGGGTGCCGGCTCGAAGGCCAAGAAGGCGGCTGAACTGGGGATCGCGACGCTTACCGAACAGGAATGGCTGGACCTGATCAGTCAGGGATGACGCGCGTGCCCCGTTATCCGTTCAACACGCGCACCGGCGAACCGCCCAGCCAGGCGGCGATTCCTTCCACCGCCTGACTATACATCAGGGCCAGATTTTCCGCTGTCGCATAGCCGGTATGGGGCGTCAGCAGGGTGTTGCGCAGACCGCGCAACGGATGATCGGCGGGTAGCGGTTCGATGTCATAGACGTCGATGGCGGCACCGGCGATCCGGTTGTTCTGTATCGCATCGATCAGGGCCGCTTCGTCGACGACAGGACCCCGCGCAGTGTTGACCAGCAAGGCGCTTTCCTTCATCAGGCCGAATTCCTGCGCACCGATCAGCCCGCGCGTGCCCTCGTTCAACACCACATGGAGGGTGACGATATCCGATCGTTTCAGCAACTCGTCCATATCCACCCGGTCCGCGCCATGTTCGGCGGCCTGTTCCTGGGTCAGGCTTCGGCTCCAGGCCAGGATTTCCATTCCGAAGGCCCTGGCGAATTGCGCCACCTGCCGGCCCTGTTTGCCCAGTCCGATAATGCCGATGGTTTTGCCGCGCAATCCGCGGCCCAACCCCACCTGCCAGCCACCCGATGTCATGCTGCGCGCGTCGCGCGGGATATTCAGGCTATGCGCCAGGATCAGGCCCCAGGTATGTTCTGCCGCCGGATGGGGCAGCAGTTCGGTGCCGCAAACCAGCACGCCCCGGGCTTTCGCGGCCGCCATATCAATGGCCGCGTTGCGCATGCCGGTGGTGACCAGCAATTTCAAATCGGGTAGTCGGTCGAACATGGCGGCCGGAAAGGGCGTGCGTTCGCGCATGGCGACGATAACCGGATAGCCCTTCAGCGCCTCGACCGCGGCGTCGGGTGATTCGAATGGGGCGGTGAAACTTACCGGTTCCACCTGTCCGGCCAGCGGCGACCAGTCCGCCAGCTTCAGCGCTACATTTTGATAATCGTCCAATATTGCGACATGGGTCATGGGTCTATCCCTTATTCCGTCGGCGGCGGCTCAGGTGTCGTACCCTATATAGTTCGTGTCGCCAATACGAGAGCGACGTATAGGTCTATTTTCGATAGTCGAGTATGCGGAACTGCGGAAAAACCCGGATCAGGGGGCAGGGGTCCGCGTTATTTTTTTAATGAGGGTTTTGCCGTGGCGGACGAAAGCGACGATCTGGATCTCAATTCATTGAACGACGACGAACTTGTCGAACAGATGTGCGACGATCTCTATGACGGCCTGGCCGATGAGATTACGGAGAGCGTGAATATCCTGCTGGGTCGCGGCTGGACACCTTACGACATCTTGACCAAGGCCCTGGTCGAGGGCATGCGGATCGTCGGCGTGGATTTTCGCGACGGCATCCTGTTTGTGCCCGAAGTGTTGATGTCGGCCAACGCCATGAAGGCGGGAATGGCGATCCTGCGCCCGCTGCTGGCCGAAACCGGCGCGCCGAAGGTCGGCAAGATGGTGATCGGTACCGTCAAGGGCGACATTCACGACATCGGCAAGAACCTGGTCGCCATGATGATGGAAGGCGCCGGCTTTGAGGTGATCAATATCGGTATCAACAATCCGGTGGAAAATTATCTGGCGGCGATCGAGGAACATCAGCCCGATATTCTGGGCATGTCGGCCCTGTTGACCACCACCATGCCCTACATGAAAGTCGTTATCGATACGATGAAGGAAAAAGGCATTCGTGACGATTACATCGTCATGGTCGGCGGCGCGCCCCTGAACGAGGAATTCGCGGCGGCCATCGGCGCCGATGCCTATTGCCGCGATGCGGCGGTGGCGGTGGAAATGGCCAAGGATATGATCACCCGTCGCCACAACCGCCCACCGGCGTAACGGGAGATACCCGCCCAACGGCGAACCGCTTGTAAGGATGATCCAAGGGGGATATGGGGATAAGGGGGATAGGGAGATAAGGTTTTTTGCGGCCCAAGGCCGCCATCCTTTCTTATCCCCATATCTCCTTCATCCCCATATCCCCCTTCATACGACCATGGCGACCGCACGGTCGTGGAGAGTAACGCCGGCAGCTAGAGGTTGGCCGTGACGCAGTCCGACAATAGTACTAGCCCGCCCAAGACCCTGCTGATTGCTTGCGGGGCGCTGGCGCGAGAGATGCTGGCGCTGATCGAGGCAAACCGGTGGGACCACCTGACCCTGGAATGTCTGCCGGCCAAGCTGCATAACCGGCCGGAACAAATTCCCGACGCCGTGCGAGCAAAGATCGCTGCCTCGCGCGGGCGGTTCGAGCGTATCTTCGTGGCCTATGCCGACTGCGGCACCGGCGGATTGCTGGATCGCGTTCTGGAGGAAGAAGGCGTGGAGCGCATCGGTGGCCCGCATTGCTATTCCTTTTACGCCGGCGCGAATGTTTTCGAGACGCTGCACGAGGAGGAACTGGGAAGCTTCTATCTGACCGATTACCTGGCGCGGCATTTCGAAACGCTGATCATCAAGGGCATGGGACTGGACCGCTTCCCCGAACTGATGGAAGCCTATTTCGGCAATTACAAGCGGCTGGTCTATCTGGCCCAGACCGAGGATGCGGAACTGGTGGCAAAGGCCAGGGCGGCAGCGGAAAGACTGGGGCTGGACTACGAATACCGGTTGACGGGTTACGGCGAACTGACGGAATTCATGGAACGCGCGGCGGGACAACGGGAGAAAATGGGAAATGGCTGAACTGATCGTTGTTTATTGGCGGGATATTCCGGCGCAGGTGATTGCCCGGACCGGACGGCGCAACCAGGTGAAGATCGAACTGGACGAACGCTTCGCCAAGGCCATCGACATCGCCGCCATGAAAGGCGGCGCAAGGGGCGATGACGCCTACCTGGCCGACTGGCGCAAGGCCGCCCCGGTCGAAGTTTCCGACGATTTGCAGGGCGAGGCTGAAGCCATGGCCCGGCAACTGGAAGAGGAATATGACGAGGCCCGGCTGAAGGCGCTGATGGCGAATGGCGGCCGGGAAGGTTAGCGCCGGGTTATTCCGACACGGCGATCTTTCTCATGGCCGCTCGGTGCGGCTCAACACTCGCCACTGGCCGGCCTGGAGGTCCAGTATATAGCTTACGGCGACGAAATCGGGGCGGGTGATGTAGGCGCCGCCCGGATCGGCCTTGCCCGGCGTGGGCAGGTCGGTCGATTCGGCGGCCCAGACGACGGTCAATAGCTCTCCTGGCGCTGATGTTTCCGGCGGTTCCCATTTGCGGATGCGGTCGATGTAATAGAGCACCGTGGCGCCTTTCGGCCGGAAATGTTTGGGCTCCAGCCCTTCCTTTCCGGCGCAAAGGGTTTTGTCGCCGCGCACCCGGCAGGCAATATGGCTTTCGATGGCGCAGACAG
>JAOUMF010000368.1 GCA_029881615.1 Alphaproteobacteria bacterium
GCGATAGCGATGTCCCGCGGTCTTGGTGCTCATATCCTGCGCCCCAGCGTTCGAATAATGAGATAGGCCAGGGCGAAGGTGACGATCGCCATCATATAGGCCAGCGCGCTACCGGTCCCGAAGGACAGATTCCTGAAGGTCTCGGCATAAACATGCCAGGCCGAAACGTGCGATGCCTCGCCCGGCCCGCCTTCGGTCAGAATAAAGAACAGATCGAAATGGCGGATCGCCATCATGGTCTCGTAGATCGCCACCAGCGCGAAGCCGGGTTTCAACGAAGGTAATGTGATATGTACGAAACGCTGCAGGACATTCGCCCCGTCGACCTTGGCCGCGCGGTACAGATCGGCCGGAATCGACTTCATGGTCACCAGGATCAGGATGGTGGCCAGCGGCACTTCCTTCCAGACGAAGGCGTTGGCGATCAGCGGAATTGTCTTGTCGGCGTCGCCCAGCCATATGAGATATTTATCGATAAAGCCGAGTTGCAGCAGCAAGCCATTCAGCGCGCCGTACCCTGAATCGTAAATCCATTTCCACATCAGGCCGTTCGCGACCGTCGGGATCGCCCAGGGGATCAGCAGGATCGCGCTGAGAATTCGGCGCCCGCGGAAAGTTTCGTTAAGCAGCAACGCGATCAGCATGGCAAGAATCGCGATGGCGGTTACCGACAGAACGCTGAAATAAACCGTTCGCCCAACCGAACTCCAGAACAGTCCATCGCTCAAAAGGTCGATATAATTGTCGAACCAGACGAACGGCACACGGTTCGGGCGGGTCAGTTTCAGCTTGAAGAAACTTAGATAAAACGAATAGGCGATCGGAAAGACCGCGACAACCGCCAGCACCGCCATCACCGGAGCGATGAACAGCATGGCGCTTCTGGTGTCGTAATTGAAGCGGCGCGCCAAGGCATCGGCCAAACGCGCCGGCAGCAGTTTCGTCATACCGGTCCGCCGTCAGCAATGAGAAAAAAACACGGCGCCGGGCCTTGACCCGACGCCGCGAAGGCAAGTTGTTACGAATATTCTTTCTTAAGCTCGTCCCATTTCTCGGCGGAAGCCTTCAGCGCATCCTCTACGCTGGACTGCTGAAGAACCGCCTTCTGCCAGGCCGCGCCATTGGTTTCCATCCATTCACCGAACCAGGGCGTGACCACATCCTTCTTGCGGGCCAGGCCCTGCTGTTTCTCGATCACGTTGATATCGGTGTAAGACGAATAGGCTGCCCGGACTTCCGGATCCTTGAACAACGGCTTGACGCCGAAACCGGCACCGATATCGGTGAACAGGATCTTCTGGAACTTGTATTCGCCATCGGCCTTGCCGCCGAACCATTCGATCAACCGAGCCGCGTTTTCCGCCCGCTGCTTGTCGGCCCGCGCATAGGCGGTCATGCCGTGGAAGCGCATCCAGCCAACCGTGGCGTGGGAGCCTTTCGGCCCGGTGCCCCTGGGCATCAGGATCTGCTTGCAACGGCCCGCGATCTGCGACTGTTTCGGGTCGTTCAGCATGCGCATGCGGTATTTCGGCAAAAGCGCGAAGGCATGATTGCCCGACGCGAAAGCCTTGAGACCGGTCAACTCGCCGATCTCGACACAGCCGGGCGAGACGATCTTGTGCTTGTGCACCGCGTCAACGATCCATTGCAGCGCTTTTACCGCGCCGTCGTCCTTGTGATGCATCAAGGCGTTGCCGTCGCCGTCGGTAAAGCTGCCCCCGCTGGAGTAAACCATCGCGGCCATAAACTCTATCAGCCAGCTTTCCTGGGCAAGAGCCAACATCACCGGATATTCGGAAGCCCCCTTGGCCTTGATTTTCAACGCCTGCTCGGTGACATCGTCCCACGTCTCCGGCTTCTTGCCGATGCCGGCATTGTTCAGAGTAACCTCATCGCACATGAAACCCATGAAATCGGTGTAGTAGGTCAGGCCGTACTGCTCACCCTTGTAGGTCATGGAATCAGTGCAGAACTTCTCGGCGTCCGAATTGTATTTCATCAGGAAATCGAAGTCGTCGACGGGCTTGATCCAGCCGGCCTCCGCCCATTCCGGCAGCCAGCTATCGGATACCCACAGCATATCCAGCGGGGCGTTGCCGACAAACTTGGTGATCGCTGCCTCGCGATACTGCGCCCAGGGATTGTTGCCATAGCTGACCTTGATACCGGTGCTGGCCTCAAAGGCGGCGACGTGGCTCTTGACCTGATCGACCGCAGCGGACCATGCGTAGAAATTGACCGGATCGCCGGCTGCATGGGCAAGGCTGCCGAAGCCCTGGCTCATGGCGCCAGCCGTTGCGGCCGCCGCCGAATATTTTAGAAATTCGCGCCGGGCGAACTTGCTGACTTGTACTTTTTTCATGAGATGTTTCCTCCACTCCCTGCGGTTGCTCGATTGGGTTGGGCGGTTTCCTGCCGCCCGACGGCAGTTCGGATAAAAAAGCTATCACGCTCCGGCATAAGTCGTCAATTGACGACTTGCAGCAAAACCAACAGACGACTCGGCGTCAACTGCCCTCGCCAGCAGTCTCGACCATGGCCCGAAAGCCGTGAACAAAGGCGGCGATCTGAACCGCGAGCACCCTGTCCGCGGGAACTTCCCGGCTGGCCTTGTACAAATGCCGGCGGATCGCGAAATGGGAAACGGCACCGTGCAGGGTCCAGCCGATTTCATGCAATACATCGGGATCGTCAGGCAGGTCCACACCCTGCTCCAGAGCGGTCTCGCGGGTTATCGTTTCCATGAGGTCCTTGATGATCGCCGCGATGTAGTCGGGCGCCATCTCGCTCTCGGCAAGCGAGGAATACAGAAACAGCCGTAGCCATTTGCGCGTGAGGATGGTTCTGAAATAGTCGCGGTAGAAATGATTGAGCCTCTCTTCAACGCCCATGGACCGGTCGGTCAATTGCGCGAGCCAAACGGCCCTGAAGGGACCGATAATCGTTTCTTGGTAGACCTCCCTGACCAGAGCCGCCTTGTTGGGAAAAAACCGGTACAATAGCCGCTGGGAAACGCCACACGCCGCCGCAAGCGAACGGGTTTGGCCGGTCAGCCCATATTCCGAAAAAAACTCCGCCGCGTGATGGAGAATCTGCGCCCGACGTTCGTCATAGGGCAGGCGCCCCTCTCCACCGTTGCCGTTCCTGGGTTTTTCGCTCCGCAGTTTCGCGGATTTTGCCTCCATGCGCGCTGCTCCACCTCTTATTCCTGCAATTCAATCTAGGACCGCAACCGCAACTCGTCAATTGACGACAAATTCCCTTGCCCTGTGCGCCGATGCTAATAGCATAGCGGCCAGGGGCGCAATCCACGACCCAAAGAAACAGATAAAGCGGAGCAACAAACCATGATCTTCGAGAAAAGAACCTATCGAATGCATCCCGGCAAAGTCGGTGAATTCCTGAAAGTTTATGAAGAGAACGGTGTCGGAATCATCACCCGCTACGCCAAACTTGTCGGTTGCTGGCAAAGTGAGTCCGGCACATTGAACGAAGTCGTGTTTATCTGGGCTTACGACGATTACGGCCACCGCCAGGCGCAGCGGGCAAAGCTGGCGCAGGATACCGAGTGGCAAGCCTTCGTGCCCACGATCCTGCAATATCTCGCCCATCAGGAGAGCTGTT
>JAOUMF010000369.1 GCA_029881615.1 Alphaproteobacteria bacterium
CACCATGATGCCGGTTTTCGCCAGCTCCTTGCCCACCGCCTTGGCATAGCCGATCGCGCCGGCCTTTGCCGCGCTGTAGGCGGAATTGTTCGGCGCGCCTTCCAGGCCGGCGATCGACGACACAACGACGATGCGCCCGTAATCGCGTTCCAGCATGTGGGGGATCGCGGCCTTGCAGGCATAGAACACGCTGGTCAGATCGATACGGATCAGCCTGTCCCAATCCTCCAGCGTGGTCTCCCAGGCCGGCTTTATGACACCGGCAATACCGGCATTGGCGATCATGGCGTCAATCTTGCCAAAGCGCGCGGTGGCTTCCGCCGTCGCGCGTTCTACCGCGTCCCAGTCGCCGGCATCGCAGACCACACCCTGCACCTCGCCCCTGGCGGAAAGGGCCGTGACGGCATCGTCCAGCGCCGCCTTGTCCAGATCCCAGATACTGACCGCCGCGCCGGATTCCAGAAGCCGCTCGGCGCAAGCATATCCAATACCCTTGGCCCCGCCGGTGACAATCGCAACCCGGCCCTCGAAATCATATTTATGCATTCGCCGTTACCCTTCGTTCGAGAGCGATTCAAGCAGGGCCGGCCAGCGCGCGCTGAACCAGCGCCAGCGCGTCGCCGGGCAATTGATGCGCCATGGCCAACGCAGCCTCGTGGCCCGCGGGGGACATTTTCTTCCAGGTCTTGGCAACGATATCGACGATCTTGTCCGGATCATGCTGTTTCGCAAAGTCAGCGAACCAGTTTTCCAGAAAGACCAGACAGACCACATCTTCCAGCGTCTGCGTTTCCGGGTCGTGCTTCAGCCGCTCTTTCTTCAACAGGGATTGAACCCGGCCGATGGTTTCCTCGTCGTAACCGACGCGACCGAGAATTTCCCCGGCGATTTGCGCATGCATGTTCTTCAACTCGGTGCGCCACTTCAGATAGCCAACCCGGTCGCGCGGATAGGCATCGCGCGGAATTTCCCAACGGCGGATATGCTGGCAACGCGCCGCCAGCCGCAGCGCTTCGGAAGCGTCGGGCGCGAACCTGTCCATCCACCTGCTCATCTGGTGGCCGTAAAGCAACTCCTTTGGCCACTGCTTGCCCTCGGCTTCAACGTGGTTCGGGTCGGCTGCATTGGCCTCGTCGAACGCCTCGATCGCCGCGGTGAATTTGGATGAGTCCCCTGCCATGGTCTTTACCTTATCTGATTGACGCCCAATCCAGCATTGCCGCCTGGATTGGTTCTATCACTGGTCGCACGCTTTCCGCCAGTTCCCCGGAAAGGGCGACGGAGACCTCTCCGCCCGACCGGCTTGCCGCGAACATTCCGGGTGACCTGAATGGCTGTCCGCGCAAGGCCGCCCCGAACCGGGGGTGCCTCGGTCACGCATACGGGAAAACATTAACCATGATTTGATCCATATCATCGCGGAGATCGGTAAAATATGATCTTGTTTGCGGGTCGTGACATAATATGCGGATTCTCTTTCGGAAGGAGGTGAATTTTTATGGCCACGAAAATCACTCCCAGACATGATAACGGCAAGCAAGCCCCGGCAGTATTCGGCTCGCTGACCGGTTTGCGCGATGAAATGAACCACCTATTCGACGAATTCTTCACAGGGTTCGAGCGGCGCACGCCCGACCTGTTCCGTCCCTACGAGCCAGGTTGGCTTTTGGGCGGCCGGCGGGGTGAGCTAACCCCGGCGGTGGACGTCGCCGAGGACGATAAGGCGGTCACGCTGACCGCCGAGCTGCCCGGCATGAAGGAAGAAGATGTCGAGGTGGTACTACGCGACGACATGCTGACCGTCAAAGGCGAGAAGAAGTCCGAGCGCGAGGAAAAGAAGGAAAACTACCACCTGACCGAACGCCGCTATGGCGCATTCGAGCGGACCTTCCGCCTGCCCGAGATGGCCGACGCCGACCATATCAAGGCGGCCATCGCGGAGGGTGTCCTGACGGTCACCATTCCAAAGAAAGCCGAGGCCAAGACGAAGGTCGAAAAGAAAATCAAGGTCGGTAAATAGACGACGACACAGAAGATTTATTCCCTCCCGTTTCCCTCAACTCGGCGGCGCCCCTCCGGCGCCGCTTTTGTTTCGCGCAGCACGCGGCATGCGATTGTCCATGCCAGCCCGAAGTTCCGAAAAAATGAGCTTTGTCCAAAAGGTAAATAATGTCATAAATAATTCATTGCAGTCGCAACGGGCTGCTACTGTAATAATTAATCCGTTGATAAGCTGAGCCGGGCGACTAAAGACCACTGTCTCCCGGCAAGGTTTTTGAAATGGCGTCAATTCAATCAGGGAGACCTAACAATGAAAATATCTTATGGCGTACGGACTGGCTCCGTTGCCTTGTTGACCTCCGCGCTGGTTCTGTTCGGCGCGGGCACGGTCAAGGCGGAAACACTCAGGCTTCTGACCTGGGGCGGATATGCGCCCGACGATGTGGTCGCGGCTTTCAAGGCCGAAACCGGCATCGATGTCGAAGTCACCAAGTCCAACAACGAAGAGATGATCTCCAAACTGCGCGCCACCGGCGGATCCGGATTCGACCTCGCGCAACCCAGCCAGGATCGCATTACCGGCGCCCAGGCGGAATACGACATCTACAAGCCGATGGATCTTTCCCAGATCGACTCGGCGCAGTTCATCGCCTCGATGCTTGAAGCGACCAAGGCGAACACCACGCTGAACGGCAAGGTATATGGCGTCCCGCATGTCTGGGGTACCTCGGGCCTGGTGGTCAATCGCAAGGCCGCCGGCGACGTGAAGGATTACACCGATCTCTGCAATGCGAGCTATAAGGGCAAGGTTTCGTACCGCCTGAAACGCCCGACCCTGATCGGCTTTGCCTTCGCCATGGGAATGGATCCGTTCGCCGCCTATGGCGACAAGGCCAAATATGGCGCGATCCTCGACAAGGTCGAAAAGAAACTGATCTCCTGCAAGGGCAATGTGAAGACCTACTGGAGCGGTGGCGACGCCCTTCTGAATCTGATGCGTTCGGATGAAATCGTGGCGGCCATGGCGTGGGATACCGGCGGCTGGAAACTGAACAACGAGAAGCCGGACGTCACCTTCGTTGCGCCGAAATCCGGCGCGTTGGGCTGGATCGACACCTTCGCCCTGCCCCGTAAAACCAAGGCCGAAGCTGCGGCCTACAAGTGGATCAACTTCGTGATGCGTCCTGAAATCGCGGCGAAAATCACCGCCGCCGCCGGCAACTTCACCGCATCCAAGGGCGCCGACGCCCACGCGGAAGCCAAGTTGAAGACGCAGTTCCAGGACAGCTTCCCGCAGGCCGCGATCGACAATATCAAGTGGTATCCGCCAGTGCCCCCGGGCCTGGAGGACATGGAAGGCAAGGTTCTCGACCGCATCAAGGCCGCGAACTAAGGCACAAGACGTCGGGGTCGCCCTCTCCTTTTTCGTGGGAGAGGGCGGCCCCTTTCGTTCCACCTCGACCATCCGGCTGGAAGGCCTGCATGAACGATAATCTAGATCTGGAATGCATCGATCTTGTAAAAAGATTTGGCGCGTTTACCGCTGTCGACGGGGTCTCGCTGTCGGCCCCGCGAGGCTCATTCTTTTCAATTCTCGGCCCGTCGGGATGCGGCAAAACCAC
>JAOUMF010000370.1 GCA_029881615.1 Alphaproteobacteria bacterium
CTGCTGTTGCTGATAAACGGGTGGCTGTTGATAAACGGGCGGTTGCTGATAAACGGGCTGCGGTCGTTGGCTAATCCGGGGACCACCCTGCGAGACATGGCACGCGGAAAGCACCGCCGCCAAGAATACCATCGAAACCGTATTTCTTAACATCACACCACCTCCCGGCAAGGGCCCAGTCCGATCAACCGTTGTCCTTGCGCCAGTCATTGACGAACGCCTTCATCAAATCCGCCATGGTACGAGCAACATCACGACCATGCGTCTTCGGACTCGAGCCAAGGATCGTCCCGTTTTCCCAAATGATGACCTTGGCATGCAGATCGCGTTTATCGCCGCTCAGCCGAACTTCTTCAAAGCGGTATACCGAAATATCGGCGGAAGTAAAACAGATCGCCGGCTGTGCCAGCGTCGCCACCCGCACTTGAAAGATATAGACGGATCCATCGAATTTGACAGGAATGGCTTTCGCCTCGCGCTCCATCGCACTGGCAAGCAGGCCCTCGCCCACGCCGCACTTGATGCTGTCGGCGTCGAACGGCTCGAAGGTCAGCGCCAGCTTTTTGACGCCTTTCAACTTGTTGTCGATGGTCTGCGCGCCCGCGAACGAGGGAGCTATCAATAAGGCCGCCAGAAACAGGACAAACCGGGCCCGGAAAATCGTCACCTGCTTAACCTCCTCTTTCCCGGACTGACATGGGGCGTCCGGAATGCATCGGTAAACAGAAACATATCCTTCCTGAAAGGCGGCGGCTACCCCGCTTTATGCACTGAATTATCCTTGATCCAGTCGGCAATCAGGCCTTTCACCAGACTCGTCACTACAGCGGCTATGTCGCCACCATGCTGGTTGCGGGGCGAAATGACGATATTGCCATTGCTCCACAGCACGGCGCGCACGGTATTGCCGCGCGGATATGCCGGCAGCTTCAGCTTTCCATTATAACGAACTTCCATATCGACGGAGGAAAAGCACAGACTCTCCGCGGACATGGAACTGACCCGCAAGTAAAGCTCATAATCGTATCCATCCAGGGCGAACCCGGCATTCACGGCGCCCACCTGCACGGCATTATTCAATTCCAACTCGCTGACACCGCAGCCATGCGCATCCGCGTCCAGCGGTTCCAGCGCGACGTTCAGGTTGGCTACATCGCGCAGCGTTCCGTGGCGGGTCTGCGCCGAAACATTATTCGCGGTACAAAACACCAAACCGGCAATCGCCACGGCGCAAAAGTTTTTGAAGCAATTCATTTTAACGGGTCTGCCCAATTTCGTCGGTGGCGATGCTTAAGAGCACCCCACACTTAACCTGCCCCACAGTGAGTCAATCACCCACCAGCGCAGTGTCTCATACAGACGTTAACCTTTGGTGACTCACCTGCCGAATTCTATGCACTTTTTGCGCGACATTGATCGAAGGGAGGCGCCAGCCTCCCCCGAACAAATACAAAAACCCATAAGAAAGAAAAAGTTAGGCTAGCAAGAGCCGACTATTCCCACTCGATCGTGCCGGGCGGTTTTGAGGTCACGTCATAGACCACCCGGTTGATGCCGCGCACCTCGTTGATGATGCGGGTCCCGGCGCGGGACAGGAACTCGTGGTCGAAGGGATAGGAATCCGCCGTCATGCCGTCGGTCGAGGTGACGGCGCGCAGGGCGCAGACATGGTCGTAGGTGCGGGCATCGCCCATCACGCCAACCGTGCGTACCGGCAGCAGCACCGCGAAGGCCTGCCAGATCGCATCGTAAAGTCCGGCATTCTGAATTTCCTCGCGGAAGATCGCATCCGCGCGGCGCAGAATATCAAGCTTTTCGCGGGTAATCGCGCCGGGAATGCGGATCGCCAGGCCCGGGCCGGGGAAAGGATGGCGACCGACCAGCGAATCCGGCATGCCCAGTTCACGGCCAAGCTCGCGGACCTCGTCCTTGAACAGCTCGCGCAGGGGTTCGACCAGCTTCATCTTCATACGCTCGGGCAGGCCGCCGACATTGTGGTGCGACTTGATGGTCACGCTGGGCCCGCCGATCGCCGACACAGACTCGATGACATCGGGATAAAGCGTGCCCTGGGCCAGGAATTCGGCACCGCCGATCTTGTGTGCTTCTTCGTCGAACACGTCGATGAACAGGCCGCCGATAATCTTGCGTTTCTTTTCCGGGTCGTCGACGCCTTCTAGTTTGCCGAGAAAAAGACCCTCGGCATTACGATGGACCAACGGGATATTGTACTGCCCGCCAAACAGGCGGACGACCTCTTCCGCCTCGTCCTGGCGCATCAGCCCGTGATCGACGAAAATACAGGTCAGCCGCTCGCCAATGGCCTCGTGAATCAGCACCGCAACCACCGAGGAATCGACACCGCCCGACAGGCCGCAAATCACCTTGCCGGTCTCGCCGACCTGCTCGCGGATGCGCGCGATCGCCTGATCCTTGAAGGCCGCCATGGTCCAGTCGCCGGAACAACCGCAAATATTGTGGGCGAAATTGCTCAGCAGTTTGGCGCCATGGGGCGTGTGAACGACCTCGGGATGGAACTGCACCGCATAAAAGCGCCGTTCGTCGTCGGCGATGGCCGCATAGGGCGCGCCGTTGCTGGTGGCCACCACGCGAAAGCCGTCGGGGATGCGCACGATGCGGTCGCCATGGCTCATCCAGACCTGCTCGCGGTCGCCCTTCTTCCAGACACCGTTGAAAAGGCCGCAATCGTCGGTTACGTCGATGAAGGCGCGCCCGAATTCCTGATGATCGGAGTTTTCCACCTCGCCGCCAAGCTGCGCGCATATGGTCTGCTCGCCATAGCAGATGCCCAGCACCGGCAGGCCCATCTCGAACACGCAATCGGGGGCGCGCGGGCTGGTCACCTCGGTGACGCTGGCCGGACCGCCGGAAAGGATGATTCCCTTCGGCCCAAAGGCTTCGATTTTCGCCCGATCGAGATTGTTGTACGGGTGGATTTCGCTATAGACTCCTGCCTCGCGCACACGGCGCGCAATCAGCTGGGTCACCTGGCTGCCAAAGTCGATAATAAGGATACGGTCTGTCATGTAAGGCATGTACCCCGAGTCGCCCGCCAAGCGCAAGCGGCGCGCTGTCGCGGCGCGCCCCGCCCCCGCCTTTATTGCCCCGACATCGATCTATTCTCTTCACCAGCCTGCCTTATCGCGGTGGTTTCATGCCGCCCGTTCAATGCATTAACGGGGGTTATGGTTATGGACATGATGAAATTCCTGCAGGATGCGGTACTGCGCAAACTGCCGATCTATTTCAAGATGGGCGCGCTGCTGTTTCTTATTCTCATTCTTCTGATACCGATCGGCATTATCGACGACCTGGTCGGCGAACGGCAGATGCGCCAGAATACGGTGCGCAACGAGATCAGCGAAATCTGGGGACGCGCACAAAGCGTCTTCGGGCCGGTGCTGATCCTGCCCTACCGTCAACCGGTGGAAATTACCGACAAGGACGGCAATGTAACGATGGGCCAGCGGCGAGGCCGTGCCTTCATTCTGCCGGAGCGATTGGCGGTCGATGCGGCAATAGCGCCTGAACTGCGCTATCGCGGGATTTTCGAGGCGGCGGTCTATCGCGGCAAACTGGAATTCACGGGCCATTTC
>JAOUMF010000371.1 GCA_029881615.1 Alphaproteobacteria bacterium
GCGGTGCCCAAGAATGTCGCGGTTCACCCCAAGGTCGTGCGCCAGTTGAACACCAAGCGCAAGATGATCGAAAGCGGCGAGGGAATCGACTGGGCCACGGCGGAAGCGCTGGCCTATGGCACCCTGCTGTGCGAATCGACGCCGGTGCGCCTGTCCGGGCAGGATTCCGGACGCGGCACTTTCAGTCAGCGCCACGCCGTGCTGGTCGACCAGGAAAGCGAGGAACGTTATATCCCGCTGAACAATATCCGCTTCGGCCAGGCGCCCTTCGAGGTGCTGGACAGCCCGCTGTCGGAAGTCGGCGTGCTGGGTTTCGAATATGGCTACAGCCTGTCCGAGCCCAATGCGCTGGTGTTGTGGGAAGCGCAATTCGGCGATTTCGCCAACGGCGCCCAGGTTATCATCGACCAGTTCATTGCTTCGGGTGAACGCAAATGGCTGCGCATGTGCGGCCTGGTGATGCTGTTGCCCCATGGTTATGAAGGTCAGGGGGCGGAACATAGTTCGGCACGGCTGGAGCGCTATCTGCAGCTTTCGGCCGAAGATAATCTTCAGGTCGTGAATTGCACCACGCCGGCGCAGTATTTCCATGTGTTGCGCCGTCAGATCCGCCGCAATTTCCGCAAGCCGCTGATCGTGATGACCCCGAAGTCCCTGCTGCGCCACAAGCAATGCGTTTCGAAGCTGGATGACTTCATGGAAGGGTCCAGCTTCCATCGCGTCATGCAAGACGATGTGGCGCCGTGCAAGGACGGGGATGTCCGGCGCGTCGTGATGTGTTCCGGCAAGGTCTATTACGACCTGCTGGAGGCGCGTGAAAAGCGTGGCATCAAGGATGTTGTCTTCCTGCGCATGGAACAGCTTTATCCCTTCCCCTGCAAGGCCCTGACCGCGCAACTGGCGCGCTACCCGCAGGCCGAAATCGTCTGGTGCCAGGAAGAGCCGAAGAATATGGGAAGCTGGACATTCATCGAATCGCGGATCGAGCAGGTCTTGCTCGAACTCGGTTCGCAATGCCGGCGACCGATCTATGTCGGCCGCAAGGAGGCGGCCGCACCGGCAACCGGCCTGTTGCGCCGCCATATCGAACAGCAGAACGAACTGGTCGACCAGGCCTTGACCCTGGGCGGCAAGCCCGCGACAAGGAAGTCGTCAAAGGGTAAGGCCGCTTAGTCCTACAGAACAATTCGTTGCAGCCAAAAGGCGACAAGAGAGAGATATGAGCAAGCCGATCACAGTGCCCACGATGGGCGAATCCATTACCGAGGCGATCGTTGCGCGTTGGTTCAAATCGGTCGGCGACATGGTTGCGCTGGACGAGCCGCTGGTGGAACTGGAAACTGACAAGGTAACCGTCGAGGTGCCCGCGCCCGTTGCCGGGGTTTTGACCGAGGTCCTGGCCGATAGCGGTGATGAAGTTCTGGTTGGCGCGTTGCTTGGCAGTATCGAAGAAGGTGCGACTGCCGCTGAAACACCGGCCAAACCGCCGGTATCCGCGCCTGCGGCAGTTAATGGTTCAGCCGGCGAGGCGGAAGAGTCAGCGCTGTCGCCGGCGGTGCGCAAGCTGGTGGACGAAAACAACCTCGACCCGGGCGCAATTCCCGCGACCGGCCCGAAAGGCCGCCTGACCAAGGGCGATGTGATCGCTTTCATGGAGTCGGCAAAGCCCACCCCTGCCCCCGCCGCGAAATCCCCGGCTCCGGCTTCCGCCCGACCCGCGAAACCCGCGGCGCCGGCTTTTGTTTCGAGCGGTGAGCTGCCTCCCCGTCCCGAGGACAGCCGCGGGGAAGAACGCGTGCGCATGTCGCGTCTGCGCCAGATCATCGCCGGACGGCTTAAGGAAGCCCAGAACACGGCGGCGATGCTCACCACCTTCAATGAAATCGATATGTCGGCGCTGATGGCGCTGCGGTCCGATTATCGCGATTCCTTCGAGAAGAAATACGGTGTGAAACTGGGTTTCATGTCCTTCTTCACCAAGGCGGCGATCAGCGCGCTGAAGGAGCTGCCGGCGGTTAACGCGGAAATCCATGGCGACGAGATTATCTACAAGAATTATTACGATGTAGGCGTTGCCGTGGGCACACCGCAGGGCCTGGTGGTGCCGATCCTGCGCGATGCCGACAAGATGAGCTTCGCCGATATCGAGGTGCGCATCGCCGATTTCGGGCGCCGCGCCCGCGACGGCAAGTTGACCATTCAGGAAATGACCGGTGGCACGTTCACCATATCGAACGGCGGCGTATACGGCTCGATGATGTCGATGCCGATCCTGAACCCGCCGCAGTCGGGTATTCTGGGCCTGCACAAGATCGAAAAGCGGCCGGTCGTGGTGGATAACGAGATCGTGGTGCGTAGCATGATGTATGTCGCGCTCAGCTACGATCACCGTATCGTTGACGGGCGCGAGGCAGTGACTTTCCTCGTCCGCATCAAGGAAATGGTCGAGGACCCGCAGCGCCTGCTGATCGACGTGTGAGGCGGCTGGCGTTATCGGTTCTGGCGGGGCCCTTGGCCTACGCGCGGATCGCGCCGGCAAGGACCTTTCTCTTCGTTCTTTTGGTCTGTTTGCTGACCGCCGTTACCCAGATTGGCGGGTTGGTGCTGTGGTTCTGTGTTCCCGCATTTATCCGGCTGGACGGCCGGCTTGGCAATTATGGGCTCGCCCCGCGTGTCGCGGCGGCCGTGATGCTGTTCACGACGGCCTATTTGGCCGCATCGTTGGCGGTGGTGCCGCTGGCGGGCGCTTTCGGTCGCGTACCGCTGGATTGCGGCCTGGTCGGCAAGACGGCCTATGCGCCTCGCAGCTTTTTGACATGCCTGTTTAACAGGCATTATGCGACTATGCCTGCACGCCAGGCCTTGCAGGAGATTTCCGTGGAGTTCTCGGCTGATTTCGGCGGGTCACGGGTGATTTATCTCGACGCCGGGCTGCCTTTTTTCGGGTGGTTTCCGATGATACCGCACCTGTCGCATGGCGATGGACGAAAGGTCGATCTGGCACTGATTTACGGCGGGGATTCGGCGACGCCGTCGCCGATCGGCTATTGGGGCTTCGTGCAGCCCAGGCCGGGCGACCCCCGCCCTTGCACGGGAAATGCCGGGTGGCTTCGCTGGGATATGAGCTGGTTGCAGCCGTTGCTGCCGCGGGCCGAACTGGACGAGTCGCGAACCGCGAAACTGGTGCATGCGCTGGCCGGTAGCCCCCGGGTGAAGCGAATTCTCATGGAATCGCATCTACAACGGCGGTTGGGTCTGGACCATCCGAAAATCCGCTTTCAGGGATGCCGCGCCGCCCGTCATGACGACCATATCCATGTTGAATTCTAGCGCCAGCGCATGCAACGACCTCTGCGTGCGATCTGCCACCACGTCCTAGCCTCCCACGATGTTGCGCACCTGCCTCTCGCTCAATGGCATCGATGCGCCTGATTTGAAGGCGTGCCACAGGTATTCGCGCGGCGTGCCAACATAGGATTCGGGCATGTCCTGGTGGGTCTGGTCATGCCGCCAGGCGCTTGCGCCATAACGCGAGGCCAGCGTCGCAATCCTGCGGGAACGGTTGCATATGCTTAAATCGGCAAAGAATTTATCGGCAAGGTCGCGTAATACC
>JAOUMF010000010.1 GCA_029881615.1 Alphaproteobacteria bacterium
CATAACCTACCGCATCGCCAGCGCCTTCGGCGGGTGATCACCCGTTAACGAGTCCTGCACCCGAATGGCGGTATAATCCGCGCGAAACCGTCGGGAGGCAGAGGACGATGAGGACATTATCGGGACTAGCGCTAGCGCTGGCCATATCCACCCCCTCCGCTCCGGCCACCGCGGATTCCAGTATCCATCCCATTGTTCATGGCGACAGCGGCATCCTATTGGGCGCCGCGATCGAAGATAGATGGCTGACCGCCGAAGAAACCTCGCCGCGACTGCGCGGGGGCGAGCGCTATCGCCATTACAGCCTGCTTCACCAACATGGCGCAAGCGAAGGGTCCGCCCCGACATCCGCCGGCGATCCCTGCCCGGAAACAATGCTGGTGGAAACGGTGACGCCGGAGGGCTTCAATACGGTATCGGTAGCGGGCGCGTGGAATGCCCTGGTCCGGATTCCCAAGCGGCTGGATACCGACCGGCGCGTCTATCGCGACGCCGCTGCGGCCTGGCTAAGGAAACAGGGTTTGGAAACTCCCGCCGCGGAGCTGGAGCAAATCATCCGCATTGACCTTGAAGGCGACGGCGTGGACGAAGTGTTGATGGCCGCCAACCGCCGGATCGCGCCCCCGGATGGCAACATTGCCGACGCGTCGGCGGGTGATTATTCCTTCGTCCTGCTGCGGCGACTCAAGGAAGGCAAGGTAGAGACACTAAGCCTAGCCGACGTGATACACGTATCCCCGCAGCCCGAAGACATGAATATTTGGTACCGCATCGCCGCCATCCTCGACCTGAACGGCGACGGAGTCATGGAGATTGTCGTCGAGACCGGCTATTACGAGGGCAAGGGCGTCGCAGTCTTCGCGATAGAAGCGGGAAAACTGAAATTGATCTTCGAAGCAGGCTGCGGTGCGTAACAAAATTGATACGCTGGCGGGAAGGCGCGAGCTGTCGATTCCACTCGTGCCTTCCCACCGACAAAACCAGCCAGGCCTAATCTTCAGGTGAATTCTCGGGCTTGGCCCGGGTTCCCTGAATGATTTCGACCAGCCATTCCGGCGCGGCGCCGGCGTTTTCAGGATCGATAGATATCTCTCCCTCGCCGCCCAACTCTTCCTCCTCGCCGGACTCGCCAGCGAGCATCTGCAAGAGGTCTTGCGGTGGCCCACCACCATCGATGGCCTCCGGTACCACCATTACCGAGGCTTGTGCATGTTCTTCCCGTGTAACCGTCACGAAATCCCGGGAATCTTCTTCTATCGTGATTTTCATTGTCTTTGCTCCCGTTTCTACCAGCCAAGGACCGCGTAACGCGCCTCGATATTGGCGGCGTCCGGTGTCAGGTTCCTGACAGTGACCCAATAGGTGATCTGCCGATCCGAGGCCCGCGTTACCTCCACATTCCAATCGATCTGCGGCCCACCGCTGCGAGGAGTAATCGGCACGACGTTCCAGTGTACGTGCCAATGCGCCGGCCAGCTATGGGTGAACCACCTTCGCGACGAATTGCCAGGCACGGAGCCCGTGAACTGCACGCCTATCCATTCCCGGTTCCTAAGCGCCGCCAGAATCAGTTGGCGGAGATTTGGCCGGCGACCGATACGCTGCGTTCGTGGGCCGTTAGGGCCGTCCTGCTGCGGCGACCCCGTCGCACGAAGCAGGTCCCGTGCGCGGGCGGGGCTTAACAACGGCCGGCGACGCGCCCGCAGAATACCCTGTACACAGCCAAGGGCACCCACGACGATCGGCGAGGCGCTGGAGGTGCCGCTGAATCGTTTCGTGTAATGCAGATTTGGGTTAGTCCCGCCTTGCAAATCCCCGTAACCGGTGGTGACAACTTCGCGGCCCCAACCCTGGACGTCCACGGCCGATCCATAGTTCGAAAATCCCAGCCGGGATCTGTCCGGGCCGTAATTGCCGGACGGTGGCGCGCCCGCGCCCACCAATACCGCACCCGAATCGCGCGGTCCACGTCTGAACGGATTTTTCCAGTCAGCCGGGAACCCGGCAGACGGGGTATCGTAGATGGCGGCATCCAGATTCTCGCCGCCGTTGCCCGCCGCTTCGACCACGACAATCCCGCGATTAACCGCATAGCGGATGGCGGCGTAATCGTCCGGCCACCATTCCATCGGGATATACCCCTTTTGGCCCGCACCCGTGGCATTGGGCCCCGGCCGATGCAGTTCGATCAGGATAATGTCACCCGACCGAAGCAGATTGGCCGCCCGGCGGATTGCGCCGGCGGAACCGACACCGCCGAATATCGACACACCCCTTACGTGGGCATCGGCACAAATACCCGTAATACCGAAACTGTTGAGGTCCCCGCCGATCTCGCCGACGACCGCCGTGCCATGATTAACCCAGCCGGGATCCGTTGAATTGATCCCAACAACGCCGCCCTGATTCTGACGCAAATCTTCGTGCGCAAAGTTCCAGCCGCCTTCGACATCACATATCCGCACGCCGAGGCCACGCCCACCGGCCAGCGTCCAGGCATAACGCGCGTCAATACCGCCGGGCGCCGCATTCAGGTAACCCTGTTGCCCTGTAAAATCGGCGGTCGCCGGCAGCGCCTCGTCCGCCAACGCGGCCATCACATTGATCTCGTCCTCCATCCGCGGCGGCGCCTTTACCGGTGCCTTCGGTTTGACGGCTTCCGCCGCTTCCGCGGCCGGGTAGGCCGGCGGCTTGACATAGGCGCCAGCCACCCCGCTGGTCGCGCAAAGCTTCTCGCACAGCGCCTTCAACTGGTCTTCGGGCGCATCAATTCGGTAGAAGAGGGACAGGTCCGGCAAATCCTCTCCGGCGGCTGCCGCCGAATCCGCGGTCGCGGCCGTGACTTCGGCCTCCATTTCCGCCAGAACCCGCTCCTCACTGTCACCGAACAACGGCCGGCAGACTGCGCCGGCGGACGAGAGAACCGAGGCTAGATCGCTCACGTCGGCGTCCGTCACGGACTCCATCCCCGCCACCCGAGCACGTAGACCCACCTCCCTTTTAGCCACCATGATAAGTTCGGGTTCCGAATGCGGGTTTGAACCATTCGCCGACGACTTATCGGCACCACCACCTGAACCACCAGAAGATTTTGTTTGCATCTTAGCTCCTCCCATGGGTACGGCCGCCGGCCCATCCGGCGGCTTGGAAGGCGCACTCTCCAGTCAGGCTGGCTCCGCGGACGGTTTCACATACGCCGCCGAAACCGCGCCGAGATCACGCAACGCGGCAAGGACTTCTTCGTCTTCGAGGCCTTCAGCCCCGATAAGCGTGAAGTAACTTGCCAGTTCCACATCCTCCTCGTCAGGATGCATGGGTCTCAATGACGCTCCAAGCTGCGCGAGTTTGTCATCAAGTTCCTGTTTGAGTTTTTTGTTTTTTTCAGTCGTTGCACCGCTACCATCGATGCCACCAGAAAGTCGGGCGACCTCGGCCCTGAGCTGGATTATTTTCTCTGTCGCAGTCATCAGGCCTCTTCCTCAGCCTATCCAGCGAATCATATCGCCTGCGCATCCGTGTGACGACCCACGCGAGAAACGAAATTACTTTCGTTCTGACGCCTCGCCAAATGAGGAGAGTACACCTACACGCTTCGAAAAGGCTGTTTCAGCAATAACTTGCCTTATCGCGCGCTCAACCTAACATACTCCCCTATCAATTATATTTCAACCTGGAAAAATTCCGTGTCGCGTCTTTTCCGGTAGATTGCGTTCACACCGCCACCTCGCGCGGCCAGCGCCGCATCATGGCGAGGATCGCGGCCGGGGCGCCGGCGGCGAACAGGTGCTTGATTGAATGGCCGCTGACGGCGCCGCCGGTCAGTTCGAAAACACCATGGTCATAATGTTCGAACAGCTTGGCCAGCCCGTAGAAGACCAGCGCAATGACCAGATAGCGCGCCCTCACATGGCGTCCCTCGGGGAACAGGTACAGTACCAGCGGGATCAGCACGACCGGCCAGAATTGCACCAGCGCGTAGGCGCGCAAGTCGCCGGCGCCGCGCATCTCGCCGTAATCCCACCAGAACACCGAGGCGGCGCCGCCCAGGACCAGCAGGTTCAACCCCCGGCAGGCCACCCACCCCCGCGACACCCGGTCCGACAGTACCGCGGCGACCAGCCCCATGAAGGCGACGGTCATCGGCAGCCGGTCCCAGAACAGCGTCGCATTGTTGGGATCGAGGTGGTACCAGGCCGAGCCCGGACCGACCAGGGCGACCCCGGCGAAGAAATAGGCGAAGGGCACCGGGTCGCCCTCGCCCATCGATGGCACGCCAAACCACCCGCGCCACAATGCCCCCAGCCCGGCGAGCCCGACCAGCGTGAAGGGCAGGTTCGACATCACGTCGCCAAAACGCGGGATACCCAGCCAACCCCGCGCGTCGGCGAGCCGATGATAGGCCGGGTCCTGCGGGATCGCCGGCGCGAACAGGAACATTCCCGCCGCCGCCAGCGCGGTAAGGCCCCATAACAATGCTATCCGCTGGCCGCGCGACATCATCAGCCCTGCCCCGCCTCGGGCTGGCGCATCCGGTGGGGATAGCGGCCATGCAGCCATTTCAGCAGGATCGGCGGTATCAGGGTGGTCAGCACGATAACGATGATCATGCCCGCATAGATCTCGTTGGAGAACACACCTGCCTGGCGCCCCAGTTCGGCAAAAACCAGCCCAACCTCGCCACGCGGCGCCATGGCCACCCCGATGGCGATACGCGAATGCCAACTCTCGCGCAGCATCAGGGCGCCAACGAACTTGCCCGCCACGGCGACAACAAACATGGCCCCGGAAAATATCCAGATATAGCCAGAGCTCCATTCGATCTCGCGCAGGCTCAGCGACAGCCCGACCATGACGAAGAAGATCGGCGTAAACAGCCGGATGATCGGGTGCATCTGGGTCGAGATACGCTGCGCAAAGATGCGATCCGCGCGAATGGCGACGCCGAAGGGCAGAAAAAAGCGCCGTGACAGCGCAAGGCCCGCGGCGAACCCGCCAAGCAGTTCCGGCGCGCCGATTTCCCGCGCCGCCCAGGCAAAGAACAGAACCAGGGATACGATCATGGTGGGGATCAGCCCCGGGATGATGGTCTCGTCTTCCAACCGCCGGATCGCCACCGCCATCAATTTCGCGGCCACCGGGGCCAACGCAAAAAACACCGTTATGAACAACAGCACCTTGCCCGTATTCGCCAGGTTCACCCCGCCATGCACCGCATATTCATAGAGCAACGCCAGCAGCACCACGCCGAGGATATCATCCAGCACGGCGGCGCCCAGCACCACCTGGCCCTCATGCCGGTTGCGCACCCCAAGGTCGGTCATGATACGTACCGTGATGCCGATGCTGGTGGCTGTCAGCGTGCCGCCGATAAACATCGCGACAAGCGGCGACAGGCCGAATACGTAGCGCCCCAACAGGAAACCCAGCCCGAAGGGGAACACCAGCCCGCCCAACGCCACGATCAGCGACTTTCCCCCGCTACGCCGCAGGCGCGTCAAATCGGTTTCCAGCCCAACCTCGAACAGCAGCAGGATGATGCCGATTTCGGCCAGCATGCGGATCGCGTCGAAGGGTTCGATCCAGCCCAGCAGACTGGGCCCCAGCACCACGCCGGCAAGCAGTTCCCCCATCACCGACATCAAACCGATCCGCGCCGCCAGTTCGGCAAAAACGCGCGCCGTGACCAGAATGATCAGCAGTACCTGCAGAAATTGATGAACATCGCTCGGCATGGGCGCGATCCTAGACCATATTCTCGCGGCGGGAAATCGGCGCCGTATATGGAATCGCGGATCAATCCCATGCAAAGGCGATTTCCGCGGGTTTCAGGGGGGCGGATGCATTGCCCGCCACGAAGGATGAAAGTGCGGCGGCGGCATTTTTCCCTTGCCTCGATAGCGGCGGGTAGACAAGTTGCCCGCATGTCGAAGCAGGGGAAAACGGATATGGAAACGATAGCCGAGGCGGGCGCGGATGATGCCGCCGCGATCGCCGCGATCCATATCGAGAGCTGGCGCAAGGTTTATCGCGGCATCCTGCCCGACAGCTTCCTGGACCATAAGGTCATGGACGAGCGGCGGCGCTACTGGGAAGCGGCCCTGTCGAATCCCCGGGACGGCTGGTTTACGCTGGCCGCGATACGGGGTGGAACCATTCGTGGATTTATATCGGTCGCACGCGACGGCGAGCCGGGCTATGACGCGGTTATCGAAAACCTGCATGTGATGCCCGGCCAGCGCGGGGCCGGCACGGGCCGCAAGCTGATCCGCCGGGCGGTGGCGCGGCTGATCGACGAGGGGGCGTCGTCGGTCGCCCTCACGGTCTATGATGCCAACAAGGCGGCTATCCGCTTTTACAAACGGCTCGGCGGCATCGCCGACGGCACCGGCATCGACCCCTTCGCCGGCGCCGACATGCCCGACACAAGATATGGCTGGCGCGACCTTCCGGCACTGATCGAGGCTTGTGCCGGCTCGACCCGAAGTTCCTGATAACAGTACCACGGGCACAGCTATCAGCCCCCCGCCATCGGGATTTCACAGGGATAATCGGCCAGGCAATCGCAGCCCGCCTCCGTCACCACGATGGAATCCCCGATCTGCCTACCGAACTCGCCGCCGAGGGAGAACCAGCCATGACGCCACCCCTGGTCGGCCGACTGGAGCATTACCGGGGGCATCTGACGGCGCGGAATCAATACCCCTCGTCAAGCAATGGGAAGGCGCTGAAGGGGGGCAGTGTATTAGCCGGCATACCCGGCCAGATTATTCCCCGTAAGCCGGATCTACGTAATCCAAGTTGCGGCGCACCCCGGCAACCCCCGCGACGACCAGGAAGGCATAAAGCCCCATATAGAAGGTGAACTCGGTATAGGACACCACATCAGGCAGTATGTTTTGCGTCGGGTCACCCGGCATGTAACGGACCTCAAGTTCCGCGCCTTCCTTGTACTTGTGCAAGAACTGGGGCAGGACCTTTAACTCGTGACGCACAAGCCTCTTTTCGGCCGTGATGAACTGATAGGACAGGTAGCTGTAGTGGTCCTGTGAGGTGCGGCCGCCAATGACCACGGCGTTGGCCGTCTCACCGAGCAGTTTCGGAATGAGGTGATCGATATTGTTGACGAGCCCCGAGACCAGCAGAAACAGGCCAAGAACGGTACCCGCGCCGAATGCCAAGATATGCCCAAGGCGGCCTTCCGCCGTTTCTGCCGCTTCCGCCGGGGGCGGCAGCCCGTGAGTAAGGCGAATCATTAGTCCCCGGAAGCCGATGATCAACAACACCAGACCAATCAGCAATTCACCAATGATAATCGACCAGCCCCCCAGGGCCGCTCTACCGTATAGCCCCGCGCCATTCCGCGTCAGCATGTCCCAGTTGGTACCCTCGCCGACCAAAGCCGGCTGTTGGCTCATCTCGTCGGCGAATATGTACAGAGTGAACAGGGCCCTAATCCCCAAAATCATAAGCACCATACCAGCCGCAGCAATACCGGCACTGCCAGTAAGGCGGACGCAAAAACTCACAAATCTCACGCGACCACTCCAGATTGCAATGTTGCACCAGGAACGGATTGTGCGGATTTAAGATTAAAGAACAATGAACCAAGTTGTTATGGTTTCACATCAGAACAATCAGTGGACCGCGATATCAGACTCGGAAACTCCGATCTTGAATCCGGAATCCCCGACTCCCGGCACACGAACCGGCCCGCACCCACATCACGTGGATTACGATGTCCGTCGCCCCCCTCTTAGTACCCCTCGTCGAGTAGCGGGAAGGCGCTGAAGGGGCCGGGCGGGGCGACCGGCGGCGCCGCGTGCAGATAGCTGGCGTCCAGTTCGGCGAATGATGTGACACCCAGCAGACCAAGCGCGATACGCACCTCGGTTTCCAGAAGTTCCAGGGCGCGGAAGATGCCACGCTGGCCCGCGGCCGCCGCCGCCAGTCCCTGCAGCCGGCCTATGCCCACCGCGTCGGCCCCCAGCGCCATGGCCTTCACCACATCCGTGCCGCGCATGATGCCGCCGTCAAAAACGACCTGCGCCCGCCCATCCACCGCATTGACGATCTCCGGCAAGGTTTCCAGCCCGCCGCGCCCGTGGTCGAGCTGGCGGCCGCCATGGTTGGAGGCGTAGACGACGTCGATGCCGCGCTCCACCGCCATGGCTGCGTCTTCCGCCGTTGCAATGCCCTTCAGGACCAACGGAATATCGTATTTTCCCCGGATATAATCGATTTCCTTCCAGCTGAAGGCCGCCTGGTAATGCTCGCCCGAGGCGGTCTTGCGGCTGGAAGTCAGGTGGCGCTTGGCGAGGTCGCGCTCGCGCCTTCCGTAATAGTCCAGATCGACGGTGAAGCAGAAGGCCGCGTAGCCGGCATCGATCGCACGGATGATACGATCCTCGACCGAAGCCATGTCGTCGCGCACATAGAGCTGATAGATCATGGGCGCATCGGTTGCGGCGGCGACCTCCTCCAGCCCCGGCTTGCAGGTGGAACTGAGGACACTCATGGTGCCGAAGGCGGCGGCCGCCCGGGCCGGCGCCAGTGACCCATCGGCGGTGAAATCCTGTAGCGAGCCGATCGGCGCCATCAGCACCGGCAGGCGGAGCCGATGGCCCAGCAACACGCCGCCGCTGTCGATCTTCGAGACGTCGCGCAGCACGCGCGGACGGAAAGCCACCGAATCCAGCGCCTGACGATTGCGCCGGTAGGTGGTCTCGGTATCGGCCGCGCCCATCAGGTAATCCCAATGCGCGGGCGACAGCGCCGCGCGGGCCATCGGCACGAACTCATGCAGGACCTGGATATCGAGTTCCTCAGCCATGGGCGGGCCCATCCAGCAGGATCACCGCATCACGGTCGGCATAGAGGTAATCGCCTGGATTGACCGCGATTCCGCCGAAGACCAGCGGCTCGTTGATGCGACCCAGCCCGTTCTGGCGCGGCGGCATGGCGGTGGCGCCCAGCGCCTTGACGCCGAAATCCAGCCCGGCGAATTCGTGGCTGTCGCGAATGGCGCCGTTGAACACCACACCCTCCCAGCCATGCCGGAAGGCCTCATCGGCGATATTGCCGCCGCAGAGCGCGCGCCGCATCGACCCGCGCCCGTCGACCACCAGCACCTTGCCGGCCCCGCCCTGGGCAATCAGGTCGCGGACGCCCTTGTTGTCCTCGAAGGTCGCGAAGGTCACGACCTCGCCATGAAAATGTTCACGCGCCGCAAAGTCGCGAAACTGCAACTCGCAAACCCGCGCGTCACGATGATCATCGCAGATATCGGCGGTGCGGATGATGGTATCGTTCGGTCTGGCCATGATGATTCCCTCCAGTTGGCTTTGGGCCAATCGTACTACAGGGTGACAGCCCTAGATACACAGCCTGATTGCATGTCGGCCGCGGCGCCTTATCAGGGATCGGCCGATGGCCGGATGACAGGGGAGTGGCCGGGATTTCCGTCGGGCTCGGGCACGCCGGGCGGCAGGACGAAGGTCACGCTGTGGGCGCCGGCCAGCCCCGCGGGAAAGGCGATCTTGCGCTGAATCACCAGTAGCGCGCGGCCCAGCACGAAGGAGGTCGGATGTCTGCTCAACTCGGGTGAGTTTTCTATCGTCTCCAAGAGTTCCGACCTATCCTTGCCATAGGGCCCCAGCGCGCCTTCGTCGAGAAGCTGCGCCAACCCGGCTTCCTGCGGCAGAACCTCGTAGGGTCCGACCGGCAAGGGTGAGACTACCGACTCCGCCTCGATGCGAACCAGCCCACCGGAGTTGTAATGCAGCATTTCGCGCCACAACGGTTCGCCGGGGGTACCCTTGGGCGGAGTAACGGTTTCCGGATAGGTGTGTTTTTCCTTGATGGCGCCGCCGGGCAGGCTGGCCTGGCCGATCCCGTAATGGACGACGGTATCGTCTACCGGGCGGCCGATCACGCGCTCCATGACTTCCCTTTGCGATTTCTTGATCCTTCCACCTTCTTCATAGCGCGGTACGCAGTCGCGCATGCCGGTGAAATGGACACGGTCCTTCGGCAGGCCGACCACGCCAATGCGCGCCCGGCCATCGCGTGTGCGTTTCTGGGAATCGGCGACGAATACGGCGACGCGCCCGACCGCGCCGGAGAGGCGCCAGACCACCGCGTGATGGCTGCCTACCACGACATAGAGCGGCCGGTCACCCTCTTCGATGTGCACATCGATGACCTGGACTACCTCATCGTCGCCGCCGATGGATACCGTCGACAGGGCGATTCCCTCATACGCGGCCAAAAGCAGGATGCGCGCGTCGCCCGGCACTTCAGGCATCGCGCAACCCTCGATCAGCTTGCGCTCCAGTTCCCGCTGCCGCCGGGCTTTCTCTTCCGCGCGGCGTTCTCCCGTTTCCCTGCTGATGAATTGCCGAGCCAATTCATTGCCCTTGGCCTTTTCGTCCGGTGACAGCGTGCCATCGCCATCCTCGTCAATTATCGCGATCGCCTGTTCCAGGACGGCGGAATATTCCTCCATGGTCACCGTGCCATCACCGTCCTTGTCGAGATAAGAGGGAATCTGACGGCTGCTGTCGGGCGGCGGCTCGACCGGCGGGGCCATATTGCCAGCAGCCGCCAGCATTTCGGCGAAGACGATAACGCTATCGCCATCGCGGTCATGCTGCAGTACGGTTCCGACCAGCGTTTCCAGCCTCTGGCGGATCTGGTCGGGCGTCGGTTCCAGCGTGACGCCGTCGGCCGGGATCGGCGCCCGCGCCCTGCCACCCATTTGGGATTCGATCTCTTCGCGAGTCACTGCGCCGTCGCCGTCTATATCCAGCAACAGGATACCGGAAACCGTTGAGGCACGACCACGGGCCGCATGGGTCTGCGCCCGCAGAAGGTAATCCGCATCCGATACGCCACCACCATTGATATCCGCCGCAAGAAAGATTTTGCGCATGGCGTCGCGGGTCTGGTCCAGATTACTCTGCCTGCCGGCAGGGCCAACTATCTTCGACAGCGCCCAGCCGACGGCGCGCGATTCCGACGCAGCCTGGTCGGCTGACGGCGTATCCTGCGCGATCGCGGTCCCCGCGAAAAGCACGGGCAATAAAATGGCGGTAGTCAGCGTTGCCGGTATTTTCATATCCCTGCCCCTTTTGGTTGCCCGCCTAGTATCCATGACCGGGACTTAACAAATCATCAAGCGGGACATCGTTAGATCACGAAGGAATCATCACACCGCCAGGACAATCTTGAGACGTGGTCCGTTAAGTCGCATATCCATATCCGTCAATAACCGGCTATGATGAACCGGTAACGGCGAAACGGAGCCCCATGTCGCAGAAACTGTCGCTGTCCGACGGACAGGAAAATATTTTCAATGCCCTCCAGGAACTGGAGGCCGTCGCCGGCGTGCCCGACAAAGATCAAGTCGTGCGGCTGACCGCCCGTTCGATCCTGGGAGTCTTCGACGCCTATTACGCCGAATACGAACGGCTGGCCTGGGCGGCCAAGGCCGCCTTCGAGGACCGCGACCCGGCAACATCGCTGACCGTGGCACGGCGGCGGCTAACCATATACAGCGAAACCGTGCAACAGGCGGCCCGGCGCCTGATGCGCGTTCTGCCGGAACTGACCGCCGACGAGCCCCTGTGGCGTCGCATCGAGGAAGCCTATGCGCCGCTGACCGCCGGGCGCTACGAACAGGACCTGGCACTGGCCTATATCCATTCAGCGCGCCGTATCCTGTTTCAAGACGAATGGAAGCCGGTGGACTATGCGTTCGGCAATCCGGGCAAGGCTGAACGCCGGCCTGTCACGGTTCATCGCGACTTCCCCGGCGGCTCGACAATCACGCCGGAACTGGTGATAGAGATCCTACGAACGCCGGAGTTCGCCAAGCCCTTCCAGGATATCGAGCTCGACGCGGCCATGGTGGCGGAACGGGCCAACCGCGAATATGGCCTGGACGGGGGCGACCGGCGGGCCTTTCAGGCGGTGCAGGTGATCAAGTGCGGTTTCTACCGCAATCGGGGCGCCTATATCGTCGGCCGCATCATCATGAAGGATTACAGCTATCGGCCTTTCATGCTGTCGCTGGAAAACCATACAAGGGGCATCTTCGTCGATGCGGTGCTGACCAGCGAAGCCGACGCGCACAACCTGTTCAGTTCCACCCTGGCGAATTTCCACGTCACCATCCCCCATTACCACGAGCTCGCGGCCTTCCTGTACAGCATCATGCCGCAACGCCCACTGGGACTGCATTATTCCACCTTCGGCGTTAATCACCTGGGCAAGGTGGCGGTGGTAGAGGAACTGCGGCGCGAGCTGATGGCCTCGGGCGAGCGTTACGACGTGGCGGTGGGATTCCGGGGCACCGTGGCCATCGGCTTTTCGACGCCCTCGTCCGGCTACGTGCTGAAGGTGATACGCGACACGCCCACCGAACATTACAAATGGGGCAGGTTCGAAGGCATCCCGACGGTGCTGGCAAAATACAGCCGGGTGCATGAAATCAACCGAACCGGCAGCATGCTGGACAATCTGATTTTTTATAATATCAGGTTGGACAAAGACTGGTTTGCGCCGGAATTGAAGGAAGAGTTGCTGGAATTCGCGGGTGAGACCGTAACCGAACAGGGCGATTATCTGCTGTTCAGGCATCTGATCGTACAGCTGAAGATGAATCCGCTGCCGAACTTCCTGGAGACCGCCTCGCCGGAAGATGCGCGCATTGCCGTGATCAATCTCGGCCACTGTATCCGCAACAATGCGGCGGCCAACATCTTCAACAAGGATCTGGACGGCCGGAATTACGGGGTCAGCCGGTATCTCAAGGTCTATCTGTTCGATTACGACGCGGTGGAACCCCTGACCGATATCAAGATTCGCACCAACCAGGATCGCTTCGACGGCGAGGAAGACGTGCCGGACTGGTTCTTCGAGGAAGGCTTCGTCTTCCTTCCCGAGGAAACCGACGTCGGCCTGCGCATCCCAGACCGCGCGCTGCAGGACCTGTTCCGGGAAGAACATGGCGAGTTGATGACGCTGGAATATTGGGAAGGCGTGCAACGCGCCCTGCAAAAGGGCCTGGTCCCGCGCCTGCGCGTCTACCCCGATGAAACCCGCCTGCGTGAACGTCACACGGATGCATCGCGGGTATAGAATTTCCCTTTTTTCGATAGACCGAGAACGATTCCCGACTAAGCTGCCCCATCACAATCAACGAAGAAAAGGGTAATGGAGGAAAAATGACATATCAATCAAAAGGCCTGTTTATCGGCGGCAAGTGGCAGGCGGCGTCTGGCGGCGCCTTTGAAGATTACAACCCCTCGACCGGCCAGGTCTGGGCCAGCATTCCAAATGCGACACGCGCCGATGCGGCGGCGGCGATCGAGGCTGCGCACAAGGCATTTCCCGCCTGGGCGGCGATGCCCTTCGTGGCGCGGGCCGCGCTTCTGAACAAGGCCGCCGCCCTTATCGAGGCACGCCAACAGGATTTCGTGGCGGCAATCGGGCCGGAAATC
>JAOUMF010000372.1 GCA_029881615.1 Alphaproteobacteria bacterium
GGCAGCGATAAACTTGAAGGAACGAAATTCCGGGGCCGCGTTAAGCGGGCCCCGGAATTCCCGGTATTCAGGCTATTGCCGGATTAGCTCTTCCAGCGTTTCACCAGTTCGTCATAGTCGATGGTCTCGCCCCTGGGCTTCTCGTTGGCCAGTTTGGCCTTCGGTGAACCCGGCTTGTTGAGCCAGACCGACGGGTCCACTTCTTTGTTCAGACGTGGGCCACAACCGCCATAGACGTTGGCCTTTTCGTCGGCTGCCTGCATGCGGGACATGACCAGATCCATTTCGGATGCCAGACGGTCCATCGCCTGCTGGGGCGTAAAGGCACCCGAGTTCACGTCGCCGATTTGCTGCCACCAGATCTGGGCCAGCTTGGGATAATCGGGAACGTTGATGCCCGTGGGCGACCAGCGTACGCGATCGGGCGAACGATAGAATTCCACCAGACCGCCCAGGCTCGGCGCGCGATCGGTGAAGGACTGGTGACGGATGTCACTGTCACGGATCGGCGTCAGGCCGACATGGGTTTTCTTCAGCGATACGGTCTTGGCGACCGTGAACTGGGCATACAGCCAGGCTGCCTTGCGGCGATCGACCGGGGTAGATTTGAACAATGTCCAGGAACCGGCATCCTGGTAACCCAGCTTCTGGCCGTCTTCCCAATAGGGGCCGTGCGGCGACGGGGCCATGCGCCACAGCGGCTTGCCGGCATCGTCAACCGTGTTGTTGCCTTCGCTCTTCGGGGCCACCATCGACGAGGTGAAGGCGGTGTACCAGAAGATCTGCTGCGCGACATTGCCCGTGGAAAGAGCCGGCAGTGACTGATAGAAATCATAGCTGGCGGCGCCCGGAGGGGCATATTTGCGCAGCCATTCGTCCCATTTCCGGATGGCGTAGACTGCCGCCGGGGCGTTCGCCGCGCCACCGCGCGATACCGATGCGCCGACCGGGTTACAGGTGCCCGCTTCCATGCGGATGCCCCATTCGTCAACGGGAATGCCGTTCGGCAGGCCCTTGCTGCCGCCGCCGGCCATCGACAGCCATGCGTCGGTCATGCGCCAGCCCAGGTCGGGCGCGCGCTTGCCGTAATCCATATGGCCATAAACGCGGACGCCGTCTATTTCCTTGACCTCGACTGAGAAGAATTCGGCGATGTCTTCGTAAGCCGACCAGTTCACCGGAACGCCCAGCTCATAGCCGTATTTCGCCTTGAACGCCTTCTTCAATTCCGGCCGCTGGAACCAGTCATAACGGAACCAGTAGAGGTTCGCGAACTGCTGGTCGGGAAGCTGGTAAAGCTTGCCATCCGGCCCGGTGGTGAAGGACTTGCCCATGAAATCGTCGATGTCGAGCGTCGGCAGGGTGGTGTCCTTGGCTTCACCGGCCATCCAGTCGGTCAGGTTGACCGCCAGTTGCAGACGCGAATGCGTGCCGATCAGATCTGAGTCGTTGATATAAGCGTCATAAAGGTTGCGGTTGGTCTGCATCTGCGTTTGCACGGCCTGGACGACTTCGCCTTCGCCGAGCAGCTGATGATTGACCTTGATGCCGGTAATTTCCTCGAACGCCTTGGTCAGGGTTTTGGATTCATACTCATGCGTCGGGATGGTTTCCGACAACACGTTGATCTCCATCCCCTTGAACGGTTCGGCAGCCTTGATGAACCACTCCATCTCCTTCATCTGCTCTGCCTTGGAGAGGGTGGAGGGCTGGAATTCGGAGTCTATCCACTTTTTAGCCTCCTCGGTGCCAGCAAATCCCGTGCTGGCGAACGACAATACCGCCGCGCTAGCCACGGCGGCCATCAATCTCATCTTCATTGGTTTGCCTCCCTGTGTTAAAGTCTCGAAAACTATCATACGAAAAAAAACGAAGGTCAACCGAAAAGCAATTGAACTTAATGTTCTTCGATTTGGTCTTTTCCATTTTGGTGCGATAATCGGCATGAACGAGGGGGCGAGGGGAATGACCATGAGAGAGCCAATTGCGCCGCGTCAGTTGGATATCCTGGCGTTGGCGAGAAAATCGCGACGGATACTGGTTGATGGGCTGGCCGAACATTTCGATGTTACGCCACAGACCATCCGCAAGGACCTCAATGACCTGTGTGATCGCGGCTTTTTGCAGCGCGTGCATGGCGGGGCCGTGCTGTCGTCGGGCGTCGCGAATTTCGGCTACGAGGCGCGCCGCGAACTGGCGGCCGAGGAAAAGCACCGCATAGGCGTCAAGGCGGCGTCGCTTATCCCCGATAATTGCTCTCTGTTGATCAATATCGGCACGACCACCGAGCAGGTCGCCATGGCGCTTCAGGGCAAGCATGGTATTCTTGCCATCACCAATAATATAAATGTTGTCAATATCTTGTCTCGCAATCCGGAGATCGATTTGATCGTGGCCGGCGGCATAGTCCGGCGCGCCGATGGGGGGGTGGTCGGCGAGGCCGCCGTGGATTTCATTCGCCAGTTCAAGGTTGATTTCGCGGTGATCGGTACATCGGCGATCGACGAGGATGGTTCGCTTCTGGATTACGATTATCGCGAAGTGAAGGTGGCTCAGGCGATCATCGAAAATTCCCGCCACACGATCCTGGTTGCCGACGGGATGAAGTATGAACGCTCCGCGCCGGTGCGCATCGGCCATATCTCACAGATGGAAAGCCTGGTGACGGATTGCGCGCCGCCCGAGGAAATTGCCCGCATCTGCGCCGAAAACGGTGTCCGGGTTGAAATCGCCGACCCGCTGTGAATTTTCAATTGACGTTCGGATGTTTTCGATTAGGTTCGATTTCGATCTGATTTTAATCGAACGAGCGTGAAACATCGGAAATGAATGAGCCTGGGGAGCCTTATGATATTGCCGTCATCGGTGGTGGCGTAAACGGCTGCGGCATCGCGCGCGATGCGGCCGGGCGGGGGCTCTCGGTTTTTCTGGCCGAGCGCGATGATCTGGCCGGGGGCACGTCATCGGCTTCGACCAAACTCATTCATGGTGGCTTGCGTTATCTGGAGCATTACGAATTCCGTCTGGTGCGCGAATCGCTGATTGAGCGAGAGGTGCTGCTTTCCATGGCGCCGCATATCATCTGGCCGCTGCGGTTCGTGTTGCCCCATCAACAGGGGCTTCGTCCGGCCTGGTTGATACGCCTTGGCCTGTTTTTGTATGACCATCTGGGCGGGCGCAAGATATTGCCGGCCAGCCGTTCCGTTGATTTGCGCCAGGACGCCGCCGGCGATCCCTTGAAACCTGAATTCAAAAAGGGTTTTGAATATTCCGACTGCTGGGTCCTCGATACGCGACTGGTGGTGCTGAACGCCATCGACGCTGCGCGTCGCGGCGCCGATATCAGGGTACGCACGGAAGTGTTGGGGGCGACCCGCAAGGGCGATCATTGGGAAATCGAGATCGAGGACAAGACGACCGGCGGGCGCGAGACCGTTACGGCGCGCATGCTGGTCAATGCGGCGGGGCCCTGGATTTCCGACGTGATATCGCAACGGATAGCGGTGTCGTCGGACTCGCGGACCCGGTTGGTCAAGGGCAGCCATATCGTCGTGCCGCGACTGTTCGATCATGATCGCGCCTACATTTTCCAGAACGCCGACCAGCGC
>JAOUMF010000373.1 GCA_029881615.1 Alphaproteobacteria bacterium
CGCCCGACATTCCGCCGTACCAGCCCTATGCGTTGCATAGAACTGGTGATCGGATTCCAGGGCGTTATCTCGCGCATCAACAGGAACCGTATCGACTAAAATATGTTGGTCGCCCGCGCTGAACCAGACTACAAGCCAGACGCCAACAATCTGCGGCGGCCAGAGTGAGCGCGTGTCCCTGGCGGGCAAAATACGATATTCTGAAGGGATCAAGCATCGCATCCCCCGATTGCTTGCATAAAACACCCACGTCATGTGACGCGAACATTATTCCATTAGTTGCAACTATAGCATTTTTTAACCATTTGGTAAGCAATATTAAAAGAAATTTAATTAAATTAATGTATTTATTCGATTTAAATAACCTTCTTCTGATCAACTTGCCCCTGCGGCAATACGAACAACACGTTAGAATAACCTCCCCCCTACAATAAGGCCTGGCACATAAGAACCCATGATAGATCATCTGCCAGCCACACTTCGCCGCGTCCTCGACTGGCAGCGCCGCCGATTTTTCAGGGAAGAAAGCTGGGTTGTCACCGGCCCGGCCCCCGCCGCGGCATTCGTGCGGAATATCGAGGCCGAGACCGATAACGGACTGCCGCTGTTGATGACCTTGCCAAAATTTCGCTTCAACAAGCCCTTCGTCGGGCGCATCCGCGATGGCCAAATTCTGTTGAAGCACCGAACCCGGCCGATAATCTGGCCAATAGGTCCTGGATCCTATTATTACACCGGCAGATTGGACGAAACGGAAAGCGGCGGTTTGGACATACAAGGCAGCTACAAGCTGCGCCCGACGCTGGCTATTATGTATTACGTCTATCTGACGCTGGGATTCGCCTTCCTGGGACTATCGATCGTCGCCCTGCTGGGCGGGGCCACCGCCTGGGCCTTGCTGACCGGTATTATTGGCCCCGTCATACTAATGGCGGGCCTGAAAATGCTGGCGGTCTCAATCGGCTATCTGGCGCTGGGCTGGGGCCACATCACCATTGAAAAGTGGCTGGACGGCCGCAACCGCCACGCCGTGCGCGCGCTCTTGAACCGGGCCGCCGGCAACGCCTGATTACCCGGCCTCCTTCCTGAAGATCAGGGAAAAATTATTGGCCGGCATGGCGACCTTGCCTTCCAGCAGGATTCCCCGGGCGCTGGCGGCAGCCTCAACAGCCCCCATATCCCGGATCCCCCAGGCCGGGTTCCGCCGGCGCAGGGATTCATCGAAGGCCGCATTGCTGGGCGCGGTGTGAGCGCCATTTTCCATATAAGGACCATACAGATACAATAGCCCTCCCGGACGCAACAATGCGCCGGCTCCCTCCATCAGACCCATACAGGCCGCCCAGGGCGAAATATGGATCATATTGATGCAGACGATAAGGTCGAATTCACCGCCGGCATCACCGAACCAACCTGAAAGGGACGCGTCCAGATCAAGCGGCGGCAACAGATTTTCCTGCCCGGTTTCCGCCACCCACGCCGCAATACTGGCCCTGGCCGCCGCATCCTGATCGCTGGGTTGCCACTCAATACCCGGAAACGCACCGGCAAAGGCCGCGCAATGCTGGCCCGTACCGCTGGCGATTTCCAGGGCCCGGCCGGTCGTCGGCAGAATTTCCCGCAACACGTCGAGGATCGGCCCGGTATTGCGCGCCGCCGCCGGCGCATGATGCTTCAGCGCCCCGGCGGTTTCCTCGCTGACCACGACCCGATAAGGGGAATGCGGTTCGTCGCTCATCTCTTGAACAATGAACCCAGAATGCCGCGCACCAGGCTGCGACCGATCTGGCTTCCGACGGTACGGACCGCACTTTTCGCCATCGCCTCGGCCAACCCCTGGCGCCGCCCGTCGCCCAGCAACACCTTTTCGACAACGCTTTTTTCGCGCTCCGGCTCACGGGTAGACCGGCGGACCGAACGGCGGCTCGATGTTTTTCGCGGCGCGTCGTCGCCGGCCTGATCACGCGCCAGGTCTCTCACTCGCTCCTGACCGCCAGGTCGGCGCCATGGCCCGCTGACGGGCGCCGGCGCCGCTTCCTCGCCTGGACGGTCGCGTAGAATTTCATACGCGGACTCCCTGTCCACCATCGCCTCGTAAACACCACCAAGGGGGCTCTGATCCAGAACGGCGGCGCGTTCGGACTCGCTGGCCGGACCGATACGCGACAGCGGCGGGGCGACCAGCGCCCGATCCACCATCGCCGGCACGCCATCTTTTTCCAGAAAGGAAATCAGCGCCTCGCCAACGCCGAGTTCGGTAATCGCCGACTCGGTATCCAGCGCCGGATTGGGCCGGAAGGTTTCAGCCGCGGCACGCACCGCCTTCTGATCACGTGGCGTATAGGCACGCAAAGCATGCTGAACCCGGTTGCCAAGTTGCCCCAGCACGTCATCGGGAATATCTATTGGATTTTGCGTGACGAAAAAGACCCCGACGCCCTTCGAGCGAATCAGGCGAACCACCTGCTCGACCTTATCCACCAAGGCCTTGGGCGCATCGTCGAACAGCAGATGCGCCTCGTCGAAAAAGAAAACCAGCTTCGGCTTATCCCGGTCGCCGACTTCGGGCAAATTCTCAAACAGCTCGGCCAACAGCCACAGCAGAAATGTCGCATAGAGCCTGGGGCTTCGCATCAGGCGGTCGGCCGCCAGGATATTGATTGCCCCGGCCCCGCCGGGCGCACTGAGCATCAGGTCTTCCAGTTCCAGCGCCGGTTCCCCGAAAAACAGATCGCCGCCTTGCTGCTCCAGGGTCAAAAGCCCACGCTGAATCGCCCCGACCGAAGTGGCGCCGACATTACCATATTCCTCGCGGATCGCCTCGGCATGGTCGACCACAAAGGTCAGCATCGCCCGCAAATCCTTGAGGTCGATAAGCAACAACCCTTCATCGTCGGCCACCTGAAACACCACATTCAGAACGCCGGACTGCACCTCGTTAAGATCGAGCAGACGGCCCAGCAACAATGGCCCCATATCCGATACCGTTGTGCGGATGGGATGACCTTTTTCGGCGAACAGATCCCAGAAAATGGCCGGCGCCCCCCGGTAGGTTCGCGCGCCAAGCCCCAGGTCCCTCTCGCGCTCGACAATCTTCGTCTTGGCTTCGCCGGGCTGGCTCAATCCCGACAGGTCACCTTTTACATCGGCGACAAAGACCGGCACGCCGGCCGCTGAAAAACCCTCCGCCAACACCTGCAATGTAACCGTTTTACCGGTTCCGGTGGCGCCGGTGATAAGACCGTGACGATTGGCGTAACGGGTCAACAGGCGGTGTTCGCGCTGGCCGCCGGCGACGAAGATATCGGACATGTCGCTCAATACACTACTCCCTCTATTAACGATCATCCTGATGATCTGCGTTGGTCAAGCCGCCTGTCAAGCATATGTAATCACTTGTTTGCGCAGCGCGGCGCTCTAATCTGTTTAGCAAAGCGGGACTGGAGAGAATGCCGGACGGAAGCGAACAGATATCGGTCAGAGTGGCCGAGCGAATATCCGCAATCAGCCCGGCGGAGTGGGACGCCTGCGCCGGCGACGACGATCCGTTCCTGTCCCACGCATTTCTCGGTGCGCTGGAAGAGGCCGGGTGCGTCTCGGCGGAAAG
>JAOUMF010000374.1 GCA_029881615.1 Alphaproteobacteria bacterium
ACCCGGTCGCACAGCCCGGCGACAATGCCAAGATCGTGGGTGATGATCACCAGGGCCGCCCCGGTATCGCGCCGCAACGCGGACATAAGATCAAGAATTTGCGCCTGAATAGTCACGTCGAGCGCCGTTGTTGGCTCGTCGGAAATCAACAGTTCAGGTTCACATAACAGCGCCATCGCAATCATGGCACGTTGCCGCATTCCACCGGAAAATTCGTGCGGATACATGTCGATACGCTTGTCAGCCTCGGGAATGCCGACACGGTCCAGCATGGCAATTGCGCGCCTGCGAGCCTCCTGCACACTGGTCCCGTGATGTTCGATCAACACCTCCGTCATTTGCCGGGCTATGGTTAGATAAGGGTTGAGCGACGTCATCGGGTCCTGAAACACCATCGACATCTTGTTGCCACGTATCCTGTTCAACTCGCCCGCCGGCTTGTTGAGGATATCCTCGCCACGATAACGGACCCGGCCTGTTGCCCGGCCATTACGCGCCAACAGCCCCATTACGGACAGGAAGAGTTGTGTCTTGCCCGATCCGGATTCGCCAACAACCCCAAGACTTTCGCCTTTACCAAGCCGCAAGTTGACGTCGCTAACGGCGCTTACTTCGCCGTCGGGCGTGGCGAAGCGGGTTTCAAGGCTTTCGATTTCAAGAACAGGTTCCATGGCTAACGGTCCTTGGGGTCGAGCGCATCACGCAACCCGTCACCGATGAAATTGAAACAGAATAGTGTAACCGCCAGGAACAGCCCGGGAAAGGCGAGCATCCAGGGAGAGGTTTCCATGACCCGGGTACCTTCCGAGATCAGCACGCCCCAGCTGGTCAGCGGCTCCTGCACGCCCAGGCCGAGAAAGGACAGAAAGCTCTCGGTCAAAATCACCTGGGGGATAGTCAGGGTCATATAGACGATGACCGGTCCCAGAACATTGGGCACGATATGCCTGAAAATCACGGTAAAATTGCCAACGCCGGCCGCGTGCGCCGCCTCGATGAATTCGCGCCGCTTCACCGACAAAGTCTGCCCGCGCACGATGCGCGCCATGGTCAACCACTCGACCGCGCCCAGCGCTATGAAAATCAGCCAGATATTGCGACCGAACATCACCATCAGCAAAATTACAAAGAACATGAAGGGCAGCGAATACATGATATCGACAAAACGCATCATGAAATTATCGACCCGCCCGCCGAAAAATCCCGCCGTGGCACCCCAGGACACTCCAATCACCAAGCTGACGCTGGTGGCGAGTATCCCGACCATCAGCGACACTCGCGCGCCATACAGCGTTCGGACAAACAGATCGCGGCCGTTGCCGTCGGTGCCGAACCAGTGCGCATTGGCAAAATCCGGCGGCATCTGGATTCGGTCCCAGTAGATCTCATCGAAGGGGTGAGGGCTGAGCCATGGCGCAACTACCGCCAGCAGCGCCACGATGCCGAGCACGATCATGGACACCACGGCGGCCCGATTGCGCAACAAGCGATCACGTGCGTCCTGCCACAGGCTGCGGCCCTCGATCTCTTCGATTCCCGCCAGAGCGTCCTGTTTTCCTGTCAAATGCATCCTTACTCCAGCCTAACCTTCGGATCGAGCCAGGCATAAAGCAGGTCGACGACAAGATTTAATGTGATGATCAATACCGCGTAAAATACCACCGTGCCCATCACCACCGGATAATCGCGGTTAAGCGCGCTTTGCACAAAATAGCGGCCGATGCCGGGAATATCGAAGATCGTTTCGATCACTACCGAGCCGGTGACAATATTGGCGGTTGCCGGGCCGAGATAGGACAGCACGGGCAATAACGCGCCGCGCAGCGCGTGCCGCACGACGACGATCCTCTCGCGCAGCCCCTTGGCCCGCGCGGTACGAATGTAATTCGAGTTCAAGACCTCGACCATACTGCCGCGCGTCAGCCGGGAAATATAGGCGATTTGCGGCAGGGCAAGGCCGATCACCGGCAATATCTTGTTGACGAAGGCGCCGTCGCCCCAACCCGCCACCGGCAGTAATGACAAATATACACCCAGAACCAGTGTGAGGATCGGTGCCATTACAAAATTCGGAATGGCGATCCCAGTCATCGCCAGGGCCATGACGGCATAGTCGATTTTGCTGTTTTGGCGCAAAGCCGCCATCGTTCCCATGCCGATGCCGAACAACAGGGCCAGAAACAGGGCCATCGAACCAAGCTGTAGGCTGGTTGGAAACCCCCCGAAAATAAGATCGTTCGCGGTAAAATCGCGGAATTTGAACGAGGGTCCGAAATCGCCTTGCAGCATGTTCCCGACATAATCGAAATATTGTTCAAGCAACGGCTTGTCGAGATTATAGGCATGCATGATGTTCGCCTCGATCTCGGGCGGTAGCGACCGTTCCTTATCGAACGGACCTCCCGGCGCGATACGCATCATGAAAAAAGCAACAGTAACGATGACCAGCAACGTGGGAACGGCGCTAATCAAACGGCTGGTGACATAACGGAACATGATAAATGCAAAAGACAATCGGGGCGGGACACCACATCCGGCATCCCGCCCGCAATTGCGCTTTCGCCTACTGGGCCAGCTTCAGATAGCGCCAACGATGAATATCGTTGACGGTATCGACCCACCCCTTGACCTTCTGGGAAACGAGGTTCTTGGAGACATAGTAGTAGATCGGAATGATCGGTTGATCTTCCATCGCAATAGCCTCGGCCTTGGCCAACAGCCCCGCGCGTTTTTTCATATCGGCGGTCTGCGAAGCCTCAAGCATCAGATCGTCGAACTCCTTTACCGAATAGCCGCCATAATTGTTGACGCCTGTACGGGTCTCCAACAGATAAAGGAAGTTCTGAGGATCATTGTAATCAGCAATCCAGCCGGCGCGGGCAACGTCAAAATTCCCTTGCTTGAGATCAGCGTAATGGACCTTGACGTCGGAGTTGAACAATTCCGCCTCTACACCAACCTTCTTCCACATGGCCGCCACCGCGACCGCAATACGTTTGTGGTTCTCCGACGTATTATAACGAAGCTGCAGCTTCAATGGCTTGTCCGGCCCAAAACCGGCCTCGGACAACAGCGCAATGGCCTTAGCGGTGCGCTCGGCCTGGGTCATCGATTTGAACGAGGCATAGGACGGCTCACCATAATTCAGGGTGCCCGGCGGAACGAAACTGTATGCCGAGATTTCGCCGGTCTTCATGACCTTGTTGACGATCGTGTCGCGGTCGATCGCCATCGACAGGGCCTGGCGTACGCGTTTGTCGTTAAAAGGCGGCTTGCGCGTGTTGATCGGATAATAATAGTTGCCCAGATACGGCGCGATATGGGTTTCCTTCGCCAGATTCGCCTTTAGCCAATCGATCTGGTCGGACGCGAAATCCGTGGCCACTTCAATCTCACCGGCGCGAAACCGTTTCTGCACGGCGGCGCGATCTTCCTGCGGATAAAGAACTACCTTGTCGATCGATACGCTGGCAGCGTCATAGAACTTCGGGTTCTTGACCAGGGTCACATGGTCGTTCGGCAGCCATTCACCCAACATATAGGCGCCATTGGTGGCGATGTTACCGGTCTTGGTCCAGTCCTTGCCGAACTTTTCCACCAGATGC
>JAOUMF010000375.1 GCA_029881615.1 Alphaproteobacteria bacterium
CGATCACAATACTCATTCCCATGACGCGGCCACGCCGGAACCGCGAGAAAATCCGGCGGTGGCGCTGGGTGCGGAAAATATCGGGAGCTTCGTCAAGGAAGGCGTCTCCATGGAATTCAGAATCGGCCCGGTTCCCGCGCAAGGCCTCGCGGCCAGCCAGCTGGGCGAACTGGCCGATGGATCGCAGTCGCAACTGCTGGCCGGCGCGGATGCGCAAATCAGCCTGTCCTTCAGGGACGAGGCCACGGGCACGATGCTGTCGGGCCTGCGCCCAGCGGCCTGGATGGATATGCGCAAGGCGGGCCAGAACGAGTTGACCTGCAAGGACAAGATCGAAGGATTTATTCAGGGCACGTTGTCGTATCGGCCGGAAGTCGATCTCAACACCTGGTATGTCATGGTGCTAAACGACAAGCCCAGCCTTACGGTTATCGACCCGCTGCTGGGTTTTGGCGGCCAGAAGACGGTTGCGATGGTGCTGCTGGACAGCCCCGGCGCCGACTGGGTCATCACACCCGATCAGAAGACGGTCTATGTGACCCTGCCGCGGATGAAGCGTGTATCGGTGGTCGATACAGCGACCTGGAAAGTTTCCCGCAATATTGAAGTCGGGGCCACGCCGACCCGAATCGCCTTGCAGAAAGACGGGCGATATCTCTGGGTTACGGTTTCGGACGACGCCAAAACCGCCGATGGAGACGGGGTTGTTGCGATCGACGTCGAAAAAGGCGAACCGGTAGCGCGGATCGCCACCGGCGCGGGACCGCAAACACTGGCTCTTGGCGGTGACGATCGATATGCGATGGTCACCAATGCGGGCGCGGGAACCGTATCCCTGATCGATACTGCCAAGCTGGCGAAAATCACCGATGTAAAGGCCGGCGCGCGGCCGGTTTCCGTTTCCTATTCCGAACTCTCCAACGCGTTCTACGTGGCCGATGAGACATCGGGTGAGTTGACCGTGGTCGCCGCGGACACTGGTGAGGAACGGGCGCGACTGGAATTGGCGGCCGGCCTGAAGGCTGTCGGCGTATCGCCGAACGGACGCTGGGTATTTGCCGCCAATGCTAACGAAGACAAGGTCGATATTCTTGATTCGTCGACCAATCGCATCGTTCAGTCGGTCAAGACCGGTGGCTATCCTTATCAGATCGCCTTCACCGATACGTTTGCGTATATCCGCATGGCCGCCAGCGAAAAGTTGGGGTTAATTCCATTGGCGCCGCTTGAAAAGGGGGAGGCCGTGGCCTTTCAGGAAGTTGCCGCCGGACGTGCGCTTCCCGGCGACGCCAAACATGCGGAAACATCCGCGGCAATCGTGGCGGCGCCCGAGGGTAACGCTGTGCTGGTCACGAATCCGCTCGACCGCAGCATCTATTATTACATGGAGGGCATGGCCGCCGCTTCCGGCAGTTTCAACAATGAAAACAGCCAGCCGCGCGGCGTCCTGGCGGTCGATAAAAGCATAAAGGAAGTCGCGCCAGGACAATACATCACGAATGCGCGCCTGCCGGGTATAGCGGGTGTGTATGACGTGGCGGTTCTGCTCGACTCGCCGCGGATATGGCACTGTTTTACCGCAACGGTCCACGCGGCGCCGGGTGCGGTGCGACCGAATGAGTTGCCGGTCAAGGCCCAGTTCCTCGTGGACTTCAACCAGGCGCCGGTGGGCAAGGAGTTGAACCTGCAGCTCAAACTGCTGGACACGGCGAGCGGAGAGCCGAAGCCGGGGGTCGAGGATCTGACCGTGCTTTCGTTCCTGGCTCCGGGGACATGGAAACGCCGGACCCCGGCCAGGGACTTGGGGGATGGAATCTACGAGGTTACGGTCACCCTGCCGCAAACCGGCGCCTATTACGTGTTCGTGGAAAGCGCATCCCTTGGCCTGAATTATCGCGATCTTCCGTTCCTCGTTCTCAGGGCCACCCCCGCGGTCGCCGATAACGGCAAAAAGAAGAAGGAGGGGTGAGGCATATGTATCGCGATGCACATTCGATGATCCGGGTCATGGGATTGCTTTTCCTGGGGGCGGCGGTTGCCCTGCCGTCGGCGGTCGTCGCCCAGGAACATGACGCCAGCGCCTCCCATGAACATGAATCCAAGGGTGGCCCCGAATCCCTGAAGGTGAACGTGACGCTGCTGGATTCAGAGCTTCTGGATCAGGACGGAAACCCGGTTCGTTTCGCCAGCGAGGCGGTTGCCGACCGGATCGTCGTAATGAATTTCGTCTACACCAGCTGCGCCACTGTTTGCCCCGTGTCCTCGGCCCTGATGGTCCAGATCCAGGCGGATCTGCAAGGCGCGGAAAATAGCGAGGTACAGTTGCTTACCATTTCCGTGGACCCGGCCAAGGACACGCCGGACCGGTTGAAGGATTATGCAACCAGTATCGGCGCCGCGCCGGGGTGGTTGTGGCTTACAGGATACAAGCCGACGGTCGACGAAGTGTTGAAGGGGCTGGGTGTTTATACCGCCAATTACGACGATCATCCCCCCGTCATGCTGATCGGCGATTCGCGCAGCGCGGACTGGCGGCGGCTGTACGGTTTCCCGGACCCCGAACAGGTTGTCGCCCGGGTCAAAGAGTTACAACAGGCCCGCAACGCCACCCACTGAAATTGCGAATGGAGTAGGAAACCGTGAAATTATCAGCATTTATCCTGTGGGCGTCGGTTCTTTTTGCCGGGCCTTCATGGGCCGCGACCGATCAATCCGATCGTTCCAAGCAATCCGAAGACGCGCGGGCAAGGGCCTATTTTACCGATACCGAACTGGTCACGCAGTCGGGCAGGACGGTACGTTTCTATAGCGACATGCTGAAGGGCAAGATTGTGCTCGTCAGTTTGTTTTATACGAGTTGCGAAGGAATCTGCCCCGTGGTCAACGCGAACCTCGCGGAAGTGCAGGATTTGCTCGCGGATCGGCTTGGCAAGGATATGGCACTTATTTCAATTACCCTCGATCCGAAAAAAGACACGCCATCGGTGATAAAGAGTTATGCGGACAATTTCAGTACCGGCGAAGGATGGCATTTCCTGACCGGGAAGCCGGAAGATGTGACCTCGATAATTCGTAAACTGGGTCATTTGACGACCACGCCGAATGACCACACCGGATTGCTTGTTCTGGGCAACGTGTCTACCGCGACATGGACGAAGATGGCGCCCAACGCGCCGCCGTTGGCTATCGTTGAAAAGCTTAAACTGCTTGCCGAGGGCGGGCTTGCACAGCAGTAGGATTACGTTCTTGAACAAAGATCAGCACGGGTTTCCCCGCATTTTGTTGTTGGGCTGTTGCCTGACATTGGCGGCTTTTGCCTTGGCGGGCTTGCCTGTTCCGGCAGACGCGGAAGCACTGACGCCGTTGGAAGAGCAGGGAAAACGGCTATATTTCGAGGGCAAGGATGCTGCCGGCAAGCCGCTCGCCGCCTATGTCGGCCAGATGTCGGCGAAAATCAAGGCCAGTTCCGTTCCCTGCGGCAATTGTCATGGCGCCGACGGGAAGGGGCGCCCGGAGGGTGGCATCGAGCCGCCCGATATAACCTGGATGAACCTGACCAAACCTTATGGGCATGAACATCGCGACCGGTCGCATCCGGCCTTTA
>JAOUMF010000376.1 GCA_029881615.1 Alphaproteobacteria bacterium
ATCCGACTGCGTCCAGCCTGCAGGTGGTGCTGGAGGTGGTGCGCGCCAACCCGCGGCGCGTGGTCTTTGCCGAGGGTGAGGAAGAACAGGTGATTCGCGCGGCGCTGGCCTTCCGGGCCGCGGGCTACGGCACGCCGGTTCTGATCGGCCGCGAACACCGGATCAAGGAAACCATGAAATCGATCGGCCTGGACGAATCCACCGATCTGGAAATTCACAATGCCCGGCTGAGTTCCCATAACAGGACATATGCGGAATTCCTTTATAACCGGCTGCAGCGACAGGGCTATCTGTTCCGCGACTGCCAGCGCATGGTTAACCAGGATCGCAATATTTTCGCGGCCTGCATGGTGGTGCAGGGCGATGCGGACGCCATGGTCACCGGCGCGACCCGGAGTTTTTCAGTCGCCCTTGAAGACATTACCCGGGTGATCGACCCCAACCCGGGCGAGCGGGTGATCGGCCTTCAGATGGTAATCGCCAAGGGCCGCACGGTCTTTATCGCCGATACCAATGTCCTTGATGTGCCGGATTCCGAGGCCCTCGCCGACATCGCGGTGCAAAGCGCGGCCAAGGCCCGGCAACTGGGACAGGAGCCCCGCGTCGCGCTGCTGTCCTTCTCGAACTTCGGCAATCCGGTCATGCCCGCCGGCCAGCGGATTCAGGAAGCGGTGCGCATCCTCGACTGTCGCAAGGTCGATTTTGAATATGACGGCGAAATGTCGGCCGACCGGGCGTTGAACTATGCATTGCTTAAGCGGCTATATCCATTCTGCCGGCTGTCGGGCCCCGCGAACGTGCTGGTCATGCCAGCGTTGCACAGCGCAAATATCAGCGCCAAGCTGTTGCAGGAACTGGGCGGCGGATCGGTAATCGGGCCGGTTCTGCTGGGTCTGTCAAAGTCTGCGCAGATCGTTCCCATGGGATCGACGGTCAACGATATCGTGCAGGCGGCGGCGCTGGCGGCCCATGATGCCATTCCGTCCTGATTTCGGGAATCCGCCCGCCGGACTGAAATCTGGCGGGTTTCAACGGTTCCTGTGATTGGCCGGTAATTTTTTTTGATGTTCCCGCAGCCGATGTTATGCGTTTTTTAATACTCCCCGCCCTTTAATTGACGGGTGGAAGTTCGAACCGGACCTGTTCGAACCCCACGCACCGGGCAACCGGAATGACAACGGCAATTTTCGTTCGGAGCGGGACACCCATGCGCGTTATTTCCTTCGCCTGTCAAAAAGGCGCCGCGGGCAAAACCACCCTGGTTGGACATGTCGGCGTACAGGCCGAACTTGCCGGCGCCGGCCCCGTCGTGCTTCTCGATACCGACCAGCAAGGCGCGCTGGCCGAGTGGTGGAATTCGCGCCAGCCCGAGCAACCGGCCTTCGCGCATGCCGTTATCGACCAGCTTACCGAAACGATTGCCCAATTGCGCGACATGGGCTTTGGCCTCTGTATTATCGATTCGGCCTCGGCCATCAGCCCGACGGTCGAACAGGTCATCGCCATTTCCGACCTGGTGGTGATTCCGTGCCGGCCCAGCCCGCACGACCTTCGGGCCGCGACAAAAACCATCGACCTGGTGGACGGCCTGGGAAAACAGAAGGTATTTGTTCTGAACGGCGCGACGGAAGGCGACCGCCTGACCGAGGAAGCGCGCGCCGTTTTGTCGGAAGCAGGCCCGGTTTCACCGGTCGCGATTTTTAATCATCCGGATTATGCCGACAGCATGTTCGACGGGTTGACCGTCATGGAAACCACGCCGGACGGCGATTGTGCGCGGGAAATTACCGCGTTATGGGATTTTCTTGCGGGCATTCTCGGCCAGACCGCGCCGCAGGTCACGGACGGTCCGTTTACAGCCCGACACGGCACATCGGGCTGATCGATTTTTCTCCCTCTTCAGCCGTTTTGATATTTTTTTCGATTCGCATATTCGATTGGCGCCATGACGGCAACTTAACCGGCTCATGCGGCAATAGGTGAGTTTTACCGCTACCACTTCTTGGTGGGGCCGCCCCAATAGCTACGATATGCTGTGTGGAATATAGTTAAATTATAGTTATTGTAATGGTATGGCGTTTATTTACACGCGGTTAGCAATCTGCGTCGCATTTTAGATAAACTGCCGATATGGATTTATTTTACGGTATTTCAGCCCCTTTCGTTACTACATTAACCGTGAATTAACGTTTCATTATTAGGGTTCGATGCTATACCGAAGCGTCACGGCGCCTGCGGAGAGGGAGCGGAGCACAGCGAACATACCGGTTTGCGCGCCGCTCGAAACTAACAGCGAGGCGAGCCAATTCAAGGCTTGCATCCAGGAGAGAGAACCAGATGCGAATTATCGCTTGTGCGTCCCAAAAAGGCGGGTCGGGTAAGACGACCATGGCCGGACATATCGCGGTGCAGGCCGAAATTGCCGGCGCAGGCCCCGTCGCCATCGTCGACACCGACCCCCAGGGCAGCCTGGCGGACTGGTGGAACGAGCGCCAGGCGGAGTATCCGGCTTTCGCCCACACCTTCGTGTCGCGGATTGGCGAAGACGTCAATCGCCTGAAGGAGCTTGGCATCAAGACCTGTGTGGTCGATACGCCGCCGGCCATTACCACGACGATCGAGCATGTCATCGAGATCGCCGATCTGGTTGTCATTCCTTGCCGACCCAGCCCGCATGACCTTCGCGCCGCCGGCGCGACCGTCGAGCTGGTCGAGCGTCTTGGCAAGAAGCTGGTATTCGTGATCAACGCGGCGACCCCGCGGGCACGCATCACGGCGGAAGCGGCGATCGCGCTGTCACAGCACGGCACGCTGGCGCCGGTAACGATCCATCACCGCACCGATTTCGCGGCCAGCATGATCGATGGCCGCACGGTCATGGAAATCGATCCGAGCTGCGCCTCGGCGCAGGAAATCATTCAGCTCTGGGAATATCTGGACGAACGCCTGACCAAGACCGTCAGCACCATGAAGTTCTCGCTGGGCAATGCCCAGACCGTGAAACGCGGCTTTGGCTCGCGTGGTGTGGAGGGCGCATGATGAACATGAAAGCAGCAGCATCCCTGACGGGCTCCCTCCTGGCCCGCAAGGGCGCGGCCTACCCCGCGTCCTATTCGGCGCCGACTCCTTCAGCGGATAATGAAGACGGCGCATCGCCCGCCGCCCGTGCTTATAATGACCCCCGGGTTATTGCCAGCGCGCCGCCCGCACCGGTTCAGGCGTCGGCGTTCTCGGCGCCCGCCCCGCAGCATGGTGGCCAGATGCAGGACGGGCGGTTTGCCCCGAAAGCGTCAGAACCAGCAAAAGCGCCGGAACCCGAAGCAGAATTGCCAGGGGAATCCTATTCCGTCGACGCGACCGACGATGTCGGCCTGCCGCAGACAATGGACAAGATGGGCCGCGTACGCCTGTCCGTGCGACTTGATCCGGATCGTTATCTGCGCGTGAAAATGGCTTCGGCCAGGACCCGTTGGTCGGCACAGGATATCGTTATTGCCGCGCTGGACCGTTATCTTGGTGGCAAGGCGGAATCCGCGCCCGAAAGCGAAGACGACGATAGCCACGGCAACCTGAACTAGAGGGGG
>JAOUMF010000377.1 GCA_029881615.1 Alphaproteobacteria bacterium
CCGCGGGGGGATTTCATAGCCCCAGTTTCCGCCCCAATGGATGGAGGCGACCGCCACGTCCCCCGACCGCTTGACCCTTTTTACCTGCCCTGCGATGCGGACGGCGGTCCTTTCGGATAGATCGGAGAGCAGATTGACGCCCGGCCTGTCCGCCGATGCCGCCCAGCTCCGCGGTACTCCACTGCTCACATCACCGAACGAGTAGACGATTACCCTGCCCTTGCCGGGAACCTCGAGGATCGCCGGCTCTTCCGCCTGTTTCAGATCGCGACCCGCGCCCGCCGTCTTGATGCCCGCCGCCTCCAACGAGGCCAGCGTTTCGAGCAGGCCCGCACGGCCCCAGTCCAGCACATGGTTGTTTCCCAACAGGCAGCAATCGATCCCTGCGGCGTTGAGGCAGGAAATGTTTTTCGGGTGCATCCGATAATTGATGCCCTTGGGCTGGCAGTCCTCGCTGGTGGTGACGGCGGTTTCCAGATTGACGATCCGCAGGTCGGGCCGCACACGATCCAGTTCCGCCAGCGCCTCGCCCCAGATGTAGGGGAATGCCACCGGCTTGGCGATCGGCCCGTTCGCCCGCTCGGCAATATCCACATATTGCAGGGCGGATGTCATGAAGGGCTCCATGAGGTGCGGCGGGTTCGGATGGGGTAGCACCTGATCGATACCCCGACCGGTCATGACATCGCCGCAGAGAAACAGGGTCAACAAATTCCCAGCCTCGAGTTTTACATTTTTTTCAGTCAAAGCCACATCCGGTGCAGGATACCGGGTCAGAGCGGTTTTGGTTCATAAGCAAGATCCGGTTCTCCGCAGTTTTCCAGGATTGCCTGGCGGGCCTCCTGGCGAAGTTGCAATGCGGCATCCCACCCCGTGCCCTTGGGAAGGATCGGTTGGCCGAAGGCTATGGTCACGCCTGCCCGGCGCGGGAACGAACTGTTGGCTCGCAGGATCGACCGGGCGCCCCTGATGGCGGCGGGTACGATGGGAAGCCCGGCCTCCGCCGCGGCGACGAACGCGCCCATGTGGAACGCCCGCAATCCCGGCATCCGGTCAAAGGTGCCCTCTGGATAGAATACCAGTATGTCGCCGGCCTTCAGCGCATCGATCATTTTTACAGTATCCGCGACCCCGGCGACCGGATCGAATCGTTCCACGAAGGCCGTGCCCAGCCGCCTCAGGAACGGTCCAGTAATGGCACCCTCGACCAGTTCGCGCTTGGCCACGAACCCGATTGTCGGCGGCAACACGCTAGCCAGCACCATGCTGTCGAGATAGCTGGCATGATTAGCGACAACGACGCAGGGTTCGTTACGCGGGATATTGGCCGCACCCTCGACGGTTGGCCCCGCACCAATCAGTCGCAACATCAGCCCGGCGGCGATTCGCAACAGCGCCCGGCGGCGACGCAACCCGGGCAGAACCATTACGCCCAGCCAGACGACGGGCGCGAACCCGCGATAGACTGTCCAGAACCATGCCGCGAAGGCAAGCGCCCTCAGCCCCCGCAGATGGCGCCGCAGGGTCGGCCCCAGGCTCGCGCGTAAAAGCCCGAATCCCTGCCGCCACAATGTGGGCGGTGGCCGTCCGGTTCGGCCGGCCGCATAGAGTTCATGGCAGGCGGCACGCCGGATCTTGCCGCTGGCCGTCTTCAATATGGTGCCCGGCCGGGCCAGCAGGATGTCGTCCGGCGGCAGGTCGGTCAAGGCGGTAACGATATTGCGAATACCGTCGCGGATGCCTTCGCGCCGTGCGGGGTCCCGCGTTTTCGTTTCGGCCATCACCACCAGGCCGTCTGTGCCGTGCGTCGGGTCCCGATGGCCGAAAACAGCGACCCGGCCTCGGCGCACGCCTGGGACTTCCGATACCGCCGCCTCGATCTCGTCGGGATAAAGATTGCGCCCGGCGCGCTGGATCACATCCTTGATGCGCCCGGTCACATGAACCTCACCGCCGGCGATATAGGCCAGATCGCCGGAATCAAGCCAACCGTCGCGGATAAGCTCGCGGGTCTTGTCGGGGTTGCGCAAATAACCGGACGTTGCCGACGGTCCCCGGAACTCCAAACGCCCTTCTTCCCGTTCGCCGAGTTCCCGGCCGGATGCGCCGACGATTCGCACTTCGTGACCGGGAATCGGCAGGCCGCAGCTGACGAATTCGACGACCGGCTCCAGACTGTCGCCGGCCGGCACGGCACGGCCCGACAAGGCCAGGGGCTTGCGCAGGATACGATCGATCGCGGCCCCCCGGCCCAGCGGTGTCGAGGTCAGCGCAACGGCGCTCTCCGCCAGGCCGTACATCGGGGTCATGACCTCGCGCCGAAAACCATGGGCTGCGAAACGCGCGCAGAAACTCTCCAGCGTTGTCGGGCTGATTTCCTCGGCGCCATTGCCGGCCATGCGCCACGAAGACAGATCCAGCCCTTCGATCTGGCTTTCCTCGATCTTCCTGACACAAAGCTCATAGGCAAAATTGGGCCCGGCCGACAGCGTCCCGCGATAGCGATGGATGGCCCACAGCCAACGCTCGGGCCGGGCCAGGAAGGATAACGGCGACATTACCACCACCGGACAGGCGTGATACAGACCACCCAGCCAGTTTCCGATCAGCCCCATGTCGTGATAGAGCGGCAGCCAGCTGACCACCACGTCATCGGGGGTAACGCGAAATATCTGGCCGATCGCCCGAATATTCGCCAGCAGATTGTCATGGGTCAGCATCACGCCTTTCGGGTCGCCGGTACTGCCCGACGTGTATTGCAACAGCGCCAGATCGTCGCCATGCGGGATGAGACGCGACTCCCCGGCCGTTGGCCGGCGCAACTCTTCCACGGTAACTACCCGGCGCAAGTCCGGCGCCAGCGCCCTGACGATGCGGGCAAACAGCCGCGTTTCCTTCGATGCGATCAGGATGAATGCCCGCGCATTACGCAGGATCCCGGCCTGGCGCCTGAGATGATCCTCGATCTGTGCGCGTCGAAGGGGCGGATAGATCGGTGTCGGCACACATCCCGCCAGCAACGCGCCCAGGAAGGCATGGAAAAACTCGGACCCGGTCGGCAGCATGATCGCCACCGCGTCGCCCGGCTCCAGACGCTCTTCGCGCAGGCCCGCCGCTACCGCCTGCGCGCCATTCCACAGCGCGCGATAGGAAAACGTCTTTTCACCCGCGCCAGGCGACAACAGGCGGATCGCCGTGCGGTCCGGATGGGTTTCCGCATGAAAAGCCAACATCTCGACCAGCGTCCTGATGGTAGCCGGCGCCGGCCTTGCCGTTCCGGTTACCGGCTCGACGACGGCTCGCAGCAGCGCCGCGGCCTTGTCGGGATGGGCGGCTTCCAGGGCAGAGAGAAGGTCGACCGGCGTAACTGCCTCCATTAACGCCTGTTCCGCAAGCCTGACGCCAAATTCGCGCTCGATCCGCAACGACAATTCCAGTCGAGCCAGGCTGTCGATGCCCAGGTCGCGGTCCAGTATGCTGTCAGGGAGAACTTCCAGCGTCTCTCGCCGGCTCGGCTCCAGCTCGATCGCCAGATCGCGGATAATCGCAAGAACCCGTTCCGCCCCGCTCCGGGCGGCGAGCC
>JAOUMF010000378.1 GCA_029881615.1 Alphaproteobacteria bacterium
CGTCAGACGGATCGGCTGTTCGTTGGCCAGCAAATATTCTTCCATTACATATTCATCCGTTTGTCTCAGTCGGGGGGCACGGCTTGCGGCGCCGCCGGGATGTTTCCGGTCTTCCGCATCTGCCGGCACAATATAAGCGCCACTCCCGACAGTACCAGTATCGCGCCACCGATCGTGCGCCAGGTCGGTGCCTCGCCCAGCATCAATATGCCGCCCGCGCCCGCCGCCACCGGCAGCAACAGCAGGAACGGCATGACGTGGCTGACCGGATTGTGGGCGACCAGGTGGAACCATAGCCCATAACCGAATGCCGTCATTACCAGGCCCAGATAGAATACCGTTCCCCACCCCACCATGTCGGCGTTGGCCAGGGCGTCCATCTGGCCATCTTCCAGCAGGAACGAAGCGATGAAAAGTTGAGGCGCGGTAAAGACCGCCACCCAGGCGATCAGTTGAAATCCGCCCAGGCTATTGCCCAGTTTCTTTACCAGAATATTGCCATAGGCCCAGGTCAGGGTGCCGCCAAGCACCAGGAAGAGTGAGCTGATATTGCTTTGTTCGCTCGGTTGGCCGGCGATTATCACGACACCGGCGAAGGCCACCGCCATGCCGGCGGTTTGCCATGCACCCAGGCGGTCACCCAGGAATATCACCGCCATCAGGGTCGCGAACGGCACTTCCATCTGGATGATGATTGCTGCCAGCGAGACATCGAGCCCGCTCAATCCGGTAAAGGTCAGGCTGTACTGGACCGTGCCGATCACGAACGAAACAATGAGAATCCGCCACATCATGCCCAAGGGGGGCTTGACGAACCAGACCAGCGCCAGGGCCGTCACCGAGAAACGCAGGGCGATCAGCATGATCGGCGGAAACTGGCCCATGCCGACCTTGGCGAAGGTTAGTCCCATGCCCCAGGTGACGGCAACGGTGACACCCATAAGAAAATCGAGAGGCTTCATTCAGTTAGGTGTCCCTTGCCGGTAGCTTTGATTCGGAAAAGGAAACCTTACGTCGCGCGCCAGCGTCGCGGATACAAAAATCGTTCGTCGGGCCGCGCCCGGGGATCGGGCGGGGCGGGGCTGTCATGTCGCGGGCCGGTCAGTCCTTATTCCGCATGGTTTCCGGCTTTTGAACGCATAAACCGGCCAGGCACATGGCTTCGGGCCGCGAACCGGCAAAGGGTTTGTTGCCGCATTCCAGCGTTGGCGAGTTTTCGATCACCGCGATCGTATGGTCGTAATAGGCCTTGGCCGGACTCAGACTATTCTCGTTGATTGTGACCCAGGTATTGCAGGGCGCCTCGATCGCGACGCATCTATCCTCTGTTTCGCAGTAGCTCCAGGACGCGTCGAAACTTCTCGGCGGGTCGCTGAAGGCGCCGACGCTATATAGATACAAGGCACCGATTGTCAGCATGACGGCTATTACGCCGCCCAATATGGTCAGGAATTTCTTTTGTCCTGGCGTCATTGGCGGTGGGGGCGGTTCGTAAGGATCGATCAAGTTGTTGTCGTTCATTTTCAAATCAATGGGTTGCTGTTCGAATCGGCATCAAATTTAGCACATGGCGGTTAATAATTGCAGCCATGCATTTCTGGTTATGCTGCACTGCAAAAACTACGTTTTTCATTTGTCGCCCAAAGGCATATATCGTGGGCTGTCGGATGGACAATCGGACGCCGGCGCGTATTTCAGCGGCGCGAACCTTATTTACGGATATGGATATGACAGACAGGAACACACATAATCGCGGGTTCGCGGCCGGGCCGGTCGGCCCCGTCGCCACGGTTCCGGGCGAGTTTATTTCATCGGCTATTTTCGAGATGGTGCAGGGCGCCTGTCGCTTGGGCGACAAGGTTGCGCGCAAGCTGCGCCGTTCGTAAGTTCTGAATGATGAACGGGTATGGCGGGGTTCAACTTTCGGGCCCGGCCTCCCAGTATTTTACGTTCAGGTCCAGCATTAATGCGTCGTGGCCTATTTCCAGACAGTCGCGCATATTAAAGAAACTGCCTGCCTCGACCTTGGCCAGGCAGCGTTGATAGATGGATTGGGCGCGCGATACGCTCTCGGGCGGGTAGGAAGACTTGAAGGGCGCCACAGCCCGATCCCAAAGCCCTGATCGGGTGTCGTCGTCGGTACGGCCCTGTGGCAGGGCGTTCAGCATTTTTCCGGTTAACGCGACGGCGCCCGATTCCGCGATCGCCTGTTGTGTAATCCTCTCGCCCAGCGCGCGCTGGGGCCCCAGGGCAAGCGCGATGTCGGCCTCGGTCTGCGGATCCCGGTCACCATCGATTTCCACGGGGATCAAGGCCACGCGCTCGCCGACCTCCAACGCCACCGAGACCGCGCCCAATTTCCGCATGGCGCTTTCCGGCAGGCCAATTCGAACGGCGGTATAGCTGCGCAGGGTGGATATCTCCAGATAATCCGCCGCCGGCAGGCGCCTTACCGTGCCCGCCGCGTCGGTGACAACCAGCGTCAGGTCTCCGCCTTCGGCGCGGTAACGGGTCCCATGCGCCGGATCGGGTCTTTCTTTCTGCAGGCAAAATCCACTGAATTCCGCCGAACATACGTCGTCAACGCAGGTCAGGGGTGCCGGTTCCCCGGTCTCCAGCAGGGCGAGTATCTGGGGCGCGGCCTCCGCGCTCGCCGGTGCCATGGCCGCTATCAAGAGCCCGCTCATGGCAACGCTTAAAAGCCTTATCGTCATGGTTCGCTCCATTTCGATCCGCCCAAGCCGTCAGCTTCTTCCGGAATTGGACGGCGGTCAATGGGCGAGGCTTGTGTCTGGCGCAAATGTGATAAGCTTCCCGACATGCTGATTCATCGGCCTGAACGATTGAGGAGCCCCTGTTGACGAAACGCGAAATCGCCCCTTACGGCGCATGGAAATCGCCCATCACCGCCGATTCTATCACCGGCGGCAGCGTCGGATTCGCCCAGGTCGAACTGGACGGCGCCGATATCTACTGGCTGGAACAGCGTCCCGCCGAGGGGGGCAGGGTCGCCATCATGCGGCGCGGCGCCGATGGCGTTTATGGCGAGGCGGTGCCGCCTGAATTCGGCGCCCGCAGCCGCGTCCATGAATATGGCGGCGGGGCGTTCGCGGTGCGCGACGGGACGTTCTGTTTTGCCAATACGGACGATCAGCGGATCTGGCTGGTCGAGCCGGGCGCCAAGCCTCGGCCCCTGACGCCGGAGGGCGAGACCCGCCATGCGGATTTCACCCTGGATGTGAAGCATCGCCATTTGATTTGCGTCTGCGAGGATCAGGCGGGAGAGGGCGAGCCGGAAAACCTGCTGTTGCTGGTGACCTTCGATGGCGGCATGGCCAAGCTGCATCGCGGGCGCGATTTTTATGGCGCGCCGCGCCTGTCGCCCGACGGTAGCCGATTGGCCTGGATCTGCTGGGATCACCCCAACATGCCCTGGGATGGCACCGAATTATGGGTCGCCGACCTGGGCGCGGATTCCCGGCTGGGCAATGCGCGCCGCATCGCGGGCGGCCCGGACGAGTCGATTTTTCAGCCTGAATGGTCGCCCGATGGCCAACTGCATTTCGTATCCGACCGCA
>JAOUMF010000379.1 GCA_029881615.1 Alphaproteobacteria bacterium
CGACCTTTTTATCGGCGCGGACCCGCTCGATCTAGACCGTCATCACGCGGTGCTGACCAATATCGATTTTCATGGCGGACGGCCCTGGGCTCTGGAGTTGGCGCTGTGGGATCTGGCCGGCAAGATCAAGGGGCAACCGGTCTGGCGCATGCTGGGCGGTTCGTCGGGGCAGGTGCCCTGTTATGCGTCGATGGGCGTGATGCGCGATAGCGGCGAGATGGTCGAGAAGGTTTGCGCGCTGCGTGACAAGGGATTTCCGGCGGTCAAGATTCGCTTTCATCGGCCCGATTGGCGCGACGATATCCGGGCTCTCGAGGCGCTGCGCCGCGCGGTAGGTGACAAGATCGAATTGCTCGTGGACTGTAACCAGGGTTGGCGCATGCCATGGGATACTGAACCGGCCTGGAATTATCATCAGGCCCTCGTGGTCGCGCGTGAACTGGACCGGCTGGGCGTTTACTGGATGGAAGAACCCTTGCATCGTAGCGACTGGCGCGGGATGGCGGTGTTGAACAATGCAGTAACGGTAAAGATTGCCGGTGGCGAGTTGACCCGCGAGGCGCATTTACTGGCTGACCTGGTTGAACGCCGCTGTGTCGATGTGTTGCAGCCCGACGCCACGCAAACCTGTGGTATTACCGGCGGGGCGCGGTTGGCCAGGATTGCCGCGGGCGCAGGGGTATCCTTCACGCCGCATACATGGGGTAACGGCATCGGGTTGTTGGCCAACGCGCATCTGTTCGCCGGCTGCAAGGGTGGGCCATGGCTGGAATATCCCATCGACCCGCCGGAATGGACGCCGTCACGGCGCGATTTCATGCTGGCCGAACCAATCAAGGCCGACAAGAAGGGATGTATCACGCTTCCCGACACGCCGGGATTGGGCATCGTTCTGGACGAAGCCAAGCTGGAAAGCAGGCGGCTGAATTAAACCCTCAGGGTTCGGTGCTCATCAGACGTTTCGGGATTTCCCGGCAAACCTTGTTCTCGACCAGCTTCAATGTGGCTTCGATAGAGGGGACGGGTGCGCCGATCTCGGATATATCGAGGCCGCGATCATTCGGTTCGATGATTTCGACTTTCTGTACCCAGTTGGGTAAATCCTGGCGGGTTCGTACATACCAGACCAGGATTCCCGAACTGCGGCCGGGCAGGCAATCGCCAAAAAATGCACGGGATTCTTCAATCAGGGAACCGTTTACGCGGCTGTATACGCTGCCGGGATAACGGTAGCGTTTGGTTCTCTTTTTCAGCCGGCCGTCGGCGGGCGAATGAATGTAGAGCGAAATATTTGATTCGCAGTTGTGGCAGCGGCGGCCAGCAAAGATATTGTATGGTGGTTTGTTGCGCGCGGCCAGTTGGCCAATGAACTGCAACTCGACAAGGTCGGCTTTCATTTCTTCGCCGTTTCGGTAAACGACCCTGGTCAGCTTTGTGCCGTAATATCCCGGCTCCAACTGCGAGACATAGCCCACCATTCGCGTGGGTACCCAGTTCTTGTCGACAATCATCCGGTCCCCGCAGGCAGCGGTCAACCCTGTCAGCACGAGCAAAATGGTCGCCTTGATTACGGTCTTCATTCCCATTGTATCGTTTTCCATCCACCATGGCGGACCCCGTCGGGCCCTGTTCGATCACTGGAATGGGATTAGAGACCAATAAGACTAAATATTTGTAAAAAAACAGGCCGTGTTTGGAAGAAATTGTAAAAGATGGTGTCGTCGCGTTAAGGGAAACGAGAGCGATATGTATTTTATCGGGAGTAACGGGGGCAGATCTCGTGCACCGGCTGGTCTTTCGGCCGTAAGGCAAAACGCCGGGCGATCTCCAGATAACCACCCGGAAAATAGAAGTCTCCCGCACGGCGCAGGATGTCGTCACGATGGCGCCGGTAAATCATGGGTAACGCGAACCAGGGGATATCGGGGCGATCGTGGTGGATCATATGGAGATTGTTATTCAGGAACAGCAGGCTCATCGGAAACCCGGCATCGACGATGACGGTCCGGCCGTCCTGATTTTGTGACGGACGATGTTCGTAAAACGAGCGGATCAGGGAAAGGGACAGGCCGGGCCACGCGAACATCAGGACATAGTCCAGCGGCGATATGGCGCAAACCAGCCATAGCCAGGTGAGCATCAGTCCGCATAGCGCGAGATGCAGCAGCCAGATACCGGAATATCGACGGTCGCCCGCCAATATTGAAAGGAGCTGCCCTTTGCACAAAACGCCAGCCGCCAGCCAGGGGCCGATCGTCACTCGTCCGACCAACGTATTGTTGAAAACCAGAATGGCGCGGTTGAACGTCCCGGCCTGTTCCCACTGTGCGCGGGGCAGATACCAGGATTCGGGGTCGTCGAACGGGTCGGTCAGCGATGGCGTCTGGTGATGGGCGCGGTGACTGTCGCGATAGACCGGATAGGGAATCCACAGACAAAGCGGGGGCCAGGCCAAAAGGTCATTCAGCCAGGCATGTCGGCTGGGGTGACCGTGCAGTGCTTCGTGCTGGAAGGAATTATGCCATGCGACGAACCAGGCACCGGTGGGCAACGCCACCCACCAAGGCAGGATTGCGAAGTTCCAGGTGACAATAAACCAGCCACCGTAAATGGCGGACAGCAATATCCAGGTCGGAAATTCTCCAAATCTGGCATTGTTGCCTGAAGCTGGGAGGGGGATGGAATTCACTTGATCCGACATAGGCGCTGACTTCTCAATGACATGAAAAAATATTGTTTTCCAATATCTTTAACGGGAAATCATGAGGCAATGGGTTAGTTGTAACAATTGCATCCTTATTGTTGGATAATCACATAAATGTTGATAAAGTACCGCAATGTCACAGACTCCCAACGATCGACCCATTTTCGACCGTCGCGACACGGTGGCCATTTTTCGTGCGCGCTTTCTGGAGGCATTGGAAAGCGCGGGGCTAAACAGATCCGAACTGGCTCGCCGAACCGGGGTGGACCGGTCGACCTTGTCGCAGCTTCTGTCCCCCGATAACGACCGATTGCCGCGGGCCGATACGGTTGCGGCCATCGCATCGGTGCTGAAGGTCAGTCTCGACTGGTTGTTGGGGCTCAGCCATGAGGCCAAATCCGGGGCTGACGTGCTGCAGGAATCGCTGCAATTCACGCCGAGCGCCCGTACTCCGGTAGATGAAAATCTGGCCCGTTGGCATGTGGAGGCGGCGGGTTACAAGATACGCTATGTCCCCGCCACGTTGCCGGACCTGATCAAGACCGAAGATGTCATGCGTTTTGAATATCATGATTATGTCGCGAAATCGGCCGATCAGGCGATTGCCGCGTCGCATGGTCGGCTGGCTTACACACGTCTGCCAGATACCGACATGGAAATCTGCATGCCACGGCAGTCGCTGGAGGCTTTTGCGCGGGGCGAAGATCGCTGGCGGGGACTTGCTCCCGAAATTCGCATTGCCCAGCTGGAGAAGATGGCGGAAATCGCGGATGAACTTTATCCGTCACTGCGGATCAACCTGTTCGATGCAAAGACGCATTATTCGGCGCCCTACACTATATTCGGGCCGGGCAGGGCGGCGGTT
>JAOUMF010000380.1 GCA_029881615.1 Alphaproteobacteria bacterium
GGACAGCTTTTCAAAAAACTCGCGATATTGCTCGGGATTTTTCAGCGCCTCGGCCTTCGAGACGTTCCTTTGCGTGTTCCAGACGATTCGTTGGAAAGTGACTCGTACGGCGATATTTTGCCCATCTTCGGCGGGCCGGGTAATAACGGAAGCCCGCAATTTCTGTTTGTCGTCGATGGCGGGAGGGGCGCCCAAAATCGAGAGGATTATCATGCCGACAACCTGTCCGGTCTCGGTCGCGTCCCGATCCTTCGAGCCGACGACAACGCCCAGGCGTGTCTCGCTTTCATCCAGATTGAATCCGAAATCCTGCAATAGCCCCGCGACCGCGGAAAGGATCATCTTCTCGTCCGTCGTTTCAAACCGGCGGGTCTGCATCTGTCGCTCGGCCATGCTCCGTTCCGTAATCTGGAGGGCTTCCTTTGGAATCCCTGTGGCGCAGGCCGAAAGCAGAAGGGCCGTAAGAAAAATCGATGTTACCCGATGTCCGAAGCGTACCATCGCACCGTTCCCTTAAAAGCGTGTGGTGTGGTAGGCGAAGTCCCGCACGGTTTTCTGTTCGTTGAATTTGATAATCACCGTGAAGGTTCGCTGGCTCGTCGCGCTTGCGCCCGACGAATAGTTACCCGAGGCCATGCCGCCGCCGGCGGCGGCCCCGATAGGTCCGAAAATCAGCGCTGCGATCCCGCCGGAACTGGCGGAATGAACCGACTCGGTGGAGATCTTGTCGTAGACCCAGACCTCCCGGCGCTGCTCGTCCGTGGTCACCACGTTAGGCGAGCCAAGAATTTCTATTACTTTGGCGCCCGACATGCCCACGTGAATCTCGCGCTGCACCGTGCCCACGGTCAGCCGGTCGCCGTCCTGGCCATCCTGAACCGCTCTTGCATGCTGGGTCGCCGAACAGCCGGACAGAAGCAGCAGAAAAACCACAGGGATACAGGTTACCGTAATAAATCGTTTCATTTTTCCCTCCGATCAAATTCATGAACGGGGATGCGGCGTAATCGCTGAAAGGCAATAAGACGCTTCGCATCATGTTCGATCGTCAGCGTATTGGGGGGTGCTGGAAAACGGTAGCGCTATGGATTTCCACTTCCCGCAAAAAATCCATTTGGCGAAACCCGCCATTGCCGGGAACGCGTCGCATTGGCTAATCTGTCGCGCCATCACAGCGGGATCCGATCCATGACCCTACCCAAGCATCTGAAATTCGATACGCTAAGCCTGCATGCAGGCCAGCGGCCCGATCCGACGACCGGCGCGCGGGCCGTGCCGATCTATCAGTCGACCTCGTTTGTGTTCGAGGATACCGACCATGCCGCCGCCCTGTTCAATCTGGAACGCGCCGGGCATATCTACAGCCGAATTTCCAATCCCACGGTCGCTGTGCTGGAGGAACGCATCGCCGCGCTGGAAGGCGGGGTCGGCGCGGTGGCGACGGCGTCCGGCCAAGCGGCGCTGCACCTTGCGGTCGCCACGTTGATGGGCCAGGGGGGACACATCGTCGCCTCATCGTCGCTCTATGGCGGCACGGTCAACATGTTCCTCCACACCCTGCCACGCTTCGGGATCACCACCACCTTCGTCGATCCGCGCGACCATGATGGCATCAGGAAAGCGATCCGGCCCGAAACGCGGCTGATCCATGCGGAAATTCTGGGCAATCCAGGGCTGGAAGTGCTGGACGTGCCGGCGGTGTCGAAAATCGCCCATGACCAGGGCATTCCGCTGATGGTCGATTGCACTTTCGCCACGCCCTACCTGTGCAAGACGCTGGATCTGGGCGCCGATATTGTTATGCATTCGGCGACCAAATGGATGGGCGGGCACGGGCTGGCGGTCGGCGGCGTGCTGGTCGATGGTGGCCGCTTCGACTGGGAAGGCAGCGGCAAATTTCCGACCCTGACCGAGCCCTATGCCGGCTATCACGGTATCGATTTCGCCGAGGAATTTGGCCCCGCCGCCTTCATCTCGCGCGCGCGGGCCGAGGGGTTGCGAGATTTCGGCGCCAGCATGAGCCCGCAGAACGCCTTCTATATCCTGCAGGGGCTGGAAACCCTGCCGCTGCGCATGCAGCGCCATGTGGAAAACACGGCGAAGGTTCTGGAATTCCTGAAAGGGCACGATGCGGTCGACTGGGTGCTGCATCCCACATTGCCCAGCCACAAGGACCACGAACTGGCGAAGAAACTGCTGCCCAAGGGCGCGGGCTCGATCGTCAGCTTCGGCATCAAGGGTGGCCGGCCGGCCGGCGGCAAGTTCATCGAAGCCTGCACTCTCGCCTCGCATCTGGCCAATGTGGGCGACGCCAAGACACTGATCATCCATCCCGCCAGCACGACCCATCAGCAGATGACCGCCGAACAGTTGAAGGCCGCCGGTGTTGGCGAGGAACTGATCCGGCTGTCGGTGGGGCTGGAAGACTCGCAAGACATCATCGACGACCTGAACCAGGCGCTGCGCGCCTCGCAGAAGGGGTAAAGGGCATGGAACTGACGGTCAATGGAAAGCGCGTTCATGCCTCGACCGGCGGCAAGGAGTTCGACCCGTCGCTGCCGGTGGTGATTTTCGTGCATGGGGCGGGGCAGGATCGCACCGCCTGGGCGCTGCAGACGCGCTATTTCGCCTATCATGGGTATGGCGTTCTGGCGGTGGATCTGCCGGGGCATGGAAAGTCGGAAGGGCCGATTATCGAGACCATTTCGGCGATGGGCGACTGGCTGGCCGAGTTGATCGCGGCATCGGGCGCGGGGACCGCATCGCTGGTCGGTCATTCCATGGGCTCGTACGTGGCGCTGGAGTGCGCCGCGCGGCATCCAGGCGCGGTTCGGTCGCTGGCCCTGATCGGCACGGCGGCGCAGATGCCGGTACATCCCGACCTGCTGGCGGCGGCGAAGGCCAATGACCGTTCGGCGTACGAGGCGATCACCTTCTGGGGGTTCAGCCGCGGCGCGCAAATCGGCCGCGATCAATCGCCCGGCATGTGGATGGTGGGTTCGGGCATGCAGCTGATGGACAGCGAACCGGATGGCGCGCTTTACACCGGCCTCAAGGCCTGCGCGGACTACGGTGGTGCGGCCGATGCGGCGGCGAAGGTCACCTGCCCGGTTCGGCTGATCCTGGCCGACCAGGACAGCATGACTCCGTTGAAGCGCGGAAAAGCACTGGCCGATGCTTTTCACGCGGCCGAGACCATAATCGTCCCACAATGCGGCCATATGCTGATGGCCGAACAACCGGATGCCGTGCTGGATGCCTTGATCGGATTCGTGTGAGAGAAGGGGCGGGAATGCCCTGAACGTCAAGGCTGTATGGTTTTCAGCCGCGGCACGCTATCCTTCGGTGTTCTATCGGGCGAGACGTGAGGGAAAAACATGCCGCAAAGCCAGTTCCACCTGCTGAAATCGCGGCGGTTTCTGCCGCTGTTCGTGACCCAGTTCCTGGGCGCCTTCAACGACAATGCCTATCGTCAGACGCTGGTTATTCTGGTTACTTACGGGCTGATTCAGATCGGCGGCAACGACCCGCGGGTATTGATTACGGCAGCCGCCGGCGTGTTCA
>JAOUMF010000011.1 GCA_029881615.1 Alphaproteobacteria bacterium
ACTTCGCATCGGGAATGCCGGCGACATCGAATCGCCGAAATATCCGAAAGGCACCGTCGCGCAACAGTCGCCCCAGCCCGGCGTGAAACTGCCGCGCGGCGAGACCGTGACGATCTGGCTTTCGACCGGACCGCCGATGCAAATCGTTCCCGATCTGTCCGGCCTCGACTGGAACCGGGCCGCGGCGGCGGCCAAGGCCAGCGCACTTCGCATCGGGAATGCCGGCGACATCGAATCGCCGAAATATCCGAAAGGCACCGTCGCGCAACAGTCGCCCCAGCCCGGCGCGAAGCTGCCGCGCGGCGAGACCGTGACGATCTGGCTTTCGACAGGCCCTTCCTTGATCCGGGTTCCGCATGTCATTGGGATGACCGAGGCTGAAGCCGCCAAGTTGCTGCAACGGACAGAGTTGAGGCTGAGAATTGCCGGAGAGGATTATTCCACCGAGCAGCCTGAAAACAGAGTTTATTGGCAAGATCCGGTCGAGAATAGCCAGCGTTCTGCAGGCTCGACCGTGCGCGTGAAGATCTCCAGGGGCGAAGAGCCGGGTCCGTGGTGGCAGTTTCCCATCGCCCTTGCCGCAGGCGCAGGATTACTGCTGACCGCAGGTTACGCTATCGGGAAGACCGTCAATCGAAAGCCGGGGGAGAAGAAGGGGAAGCTCCCGACGCGACCGAAAATTTCGGTGCGGCGAAAAGGGGTCGACAGCGAACAGGAAATAGAGGTTGAGGGAGATGTTTCGGCTGTTGGTTCGGCCTTGCGCCTGCGTGCAATCCCTGACCGAGGTGAACAGGAGATTGCAAAAATCGACGACAACAAAAAGGAATGAGAGGCTGCAATGAGCGTTCCGACAAGCATTGCCGAATTCTTTATAAACGCCGAGCCGGGCGAAGGGATATACGATCGCATCACCGACAGCGAACGGGCCGGCATCGCGTCCGAATTCAAGGATTTGCCGGGGCTGATCAGGGACGACTTGAACAAGGCCTTCAGTGAAGCGCTCGACGTCGGCCTCGCCGACATCTTCTGTGGGGGCTGGGCAAAGCTCCAGGAGTTACAGGAATATCTGGACCCCGACAAACATCCGCCCGATGAAATTTCGCAGGTTTCCCTGGCGAAGCACAAAATCGGGTCGAAACATGCGCCGAAGCTGCAACTCTATCTCGACGAAAAGCTTGTCGCGGAACTGGCGATCGATATTGAACTCGCGCTCAAGCTGGAGGGAATCATTCTGCGAATAAGCTCGGGACGCATCACCGATATTTTGACGGGAACCTACCAGGGTACCGGCAAGATCAGCTGTCGGGGCTTTACCTTGGCCCAGGAAAATAGTGGCAAGTTCGCGCTTCCCGGCGAATGGACAATCAAGGGCGGCTTCCCGATTCCCCGAATGTCGTAATTGCCCCAGAATACAAAAGGGGGCGGCTTTGCAGCCGCCCCCTGAGTTGACATAAACACGCCGGGAGGAAAAGGGAGGAGGGCGTGCCTATGAGAGAAATCCTTGCGCCTATTCGAAAGCGACTCCCGGCCGCTTGCCCAGCTTTTTCAGAATTACCGCCAGCGGGCAGAACCGGGTAAACGAAGCCTGCAGCAGATTCAGACCAACGAAACCCGTCAGGAACAGCCAGTTTACCGAGTGATATTGGCTGAGGGTCAGACTCGCCAGGATAACGATGCCGGCGAACGCCATGACAATCCGGTCGATGCTCATAGTCGGTTATTTCCTAAATCAGTTTGTATGACTGGCCGCCTGAACAAATCCAGGCGACGCTGTATTCTTGTATTCAATATACGTGCCATGGCATGTGAATTCAATATCAGAAACATCTAATATTACGGATAAGTGAGCGGCGGAATGTCGCATCCATGCCGTTGCGCGGCGGGCGCGCCTTTGGGGAGCAGGTCAGTCCAGGGGGTCGGCAAGCCAGCTAACGGCGTGGCAGTTCGTCGGTCCATCCCAAAGGGCGCCGGCGATCCAGTCGCCGGCCACCGTCATGTCCTCGGCGAACTGCCAGGGCGGGTTGACGATGATCATGCCTGCCCCTTGCATGCCGGTGGCAGGTGGGCGGGGCGGGGCGATTTCCGCGCGCAGGATGCCGGCTTGCGCGGGGAGCCGCGCCAGGGCCTCGATCATCGTCAGGTGACGGCCGGCGGACAGTACCGGGTACCAGACGGCGTAAATGCCTTCGCGCCATTTGGCCAGGGCCCGGGCCAGGGCGCGGGGCAAGGTTTCATACTCGTCCTTGACCTCGTAGGCCGGATCGACAAGCACCAGCCCGCGCCGGACTGGCGGGGGAATCAGGGCGTCGAGGAATTCAAGGGCATCGCGCCGGTGCAGCGCAATTCGCCGATCCCTCGCCGCCCAGCCCTTCAGGGTCTGGTGCGACGCCGGATGCAGTTCCCCCAGGATCAGCCGGTCGGTGTCCCTTAGCGCGGCCCGGGCCAGCGCGGGCGATCCGGGATAGCGCGACAGCGCGTTGTCCGGGTTCAGCGCCCGTACCTGGTCGAGATACCAGTCGGCGCCGGCGGGTGCGTCCTGGCGCTGCCATATCCTGGCGATGCCCTCCTGAAATTCGCCGGTCTTCAGCGCCTCGGGCGCGGAAAGATCATAAATGCCGTCACCGGCGAAGGCGTCGAGGACGCAGAACGGCTTGTCCTTGCGCCGCAGATGGCCGAGCAGTAGCGCCAGCGCCGTATGCTTCTGGACGTCGGCCCAGTTTCCCGCATGGAAGCCGTGGCGGTAGCTCAGCATGGCGCGATATCTATCTCGATAATCGGTCCGCCCGCGGCCGCGGCGTCGTCCGGATCGTGGGTTACCAGCAATGTGGGCAGGCCGCGTTCCATCGCATGATCGAAGGTGAAACGGCGGATCCGGTCGCGCAGCGCGGCATCCAGCCGGGAAAAGGGTTCGTCCAGCAGCAAGGCCTTGGGCTCGGCCAGAAGGGTTCGCATCAGCGCGATGCGCGCGCGCTGTCCGCCCGACAGGGTGGCCGGATCGCGATCCTCGAAGCCTGGCATTTCCGCCTCGGCCAGCGCCTCGGCGACCCGTTTGGCGCGCTCGCCGGGGCTGACGCCGCGCGGAATTCCAAAGGCCAGATTGCCGGCCACCGAAAGATGGGGGAACAGCAAATCGTCCTGGAACAGGATGCCGACGCGGCGTGCCTCCAACGGCAGATGCGAAATATCCAGACCGTCCAGTTTCAGCCCGCCATCAATGGCGAAGGCCGGGATGGCCGACCCGCAGACCCATGACAGCAATGTCGACTTTCCCGATCCGCTGGGCCCCATGACGGTGACGATCTTGCCGGGTGGCACGGCAAGCGACAGCCCATCGATCAGGGTCTTGTCGCCAAGCCTGATCGTGACATCCTTCAGCAGCAGGGTTCCATCCGCCGTCATGTCGCAAATACCTTCATGCCGCGCCGGTCGCGATAGAACCATGCCGGCAGCCCGATCGCCAGCATGAAACCCGCCCAGGGCAGTAGCGCCTGCAGAAAGCCGTATACGCCGATAACGCGCCGGTCACCGCCCGATGCCAGGCTGACGGCTTCGGTCGTCAGGGTGGCGAAGCGGCCACCGCCGGTGAAGACCGTCGGCAGATATTCGCCGACGCTGACCGCGAAACCGACCGCCAGGGCAAACAGAACGGGTCGCAACAGCATCGGCAGCTTGATGCGCCAGAATACCCGGTTGGGCGAGGCGCCAAGGGCGCGGGCGCCCCGGGAATAGCGTTCGTCCAGGCGTCGCCAGGGATCGGCAAGGGCCAGAAAGACATAGGGCAGCACGAACAACAGATGGCCCCAGACCAGCGCCGCCCATTCGCCGTCCAGCCCGGCCGACACGAACAGCACCTGCACGCCGAACAGGAAACCGATCTGCGGCGCCAGCAGGGGCGCATAGATCAGCCACAAAACGCGCGAGCCTGGCGCCACGCCGTTGCGTTGCTCGTTCTCCAGGCAGCCCAGCACCAACGCGATGGCGATCAGCGCGGCGGCGACGGCGACGGTCACGGTCGTCCAGCCTGGCCAGATCAGCGCATCGGCCTGGCGGGACCAGTTTTCCGTGGTCCAGGCAGAGGGCAGGGCATCCGGCCAACGCCATCGCCGCGCCAGCGACCAGATCGCCATGCCCAGGATTCCGGCAAGGCCGGTGGCAAACATCAGCAGCATGGCCATCATGCCGGCGCGTCGGGCGATCCGCCCGGAATGTCCCCGCCCGCCCGCTGCGATCCAGCGCCGGCCAAGCATGGCAACCAGGCGTTCGCCGCCATACAACAGCGCGATAGAGCCGGCGACCAGCAGGAATTGCAGGCTGGCGCCGGCCGCCGCCAGGAACTGGTTGGACAGTTCCGGATCGTTGAACCAGCGCAATATGCGCGGCGCCAGCGGCGGCGGCGTGCCGGGCGCCAGAATCAGCGCCATATCCACCACCGACAGGGAAAAGGCCAGCACGGCAAAGACGGGCAGGCGAATCTGTGGCCAGATCAGCGGCAACACCGTTTTCAGCCAGGCCGTGGCCGGCCCGTATCCCAGCGATCGGGCGACGGCGAGCGTACGGTCGGCGGTCGTCTGGCCCAGCGCCCCCAACGTAATCAACAGCAGGAAAGGCGTCTCCTTCAGCACCAGCCCGCAGACCAGCGCGATGCCGATGGGATCGGGCACCGAGGCGATGTCGGGCGGCCGGTCCCAACCGGTTGCCCAGGGCGATACCAGCCGCGCGGCCCAGCCGCTGGGCGACGCCAGGAAGGCGAAACCGACCGCGACCGCCACATGGGGCACCGCCAGCAATGGCGCCAGCAGCTTGCGTACGACGACAACCGGCCGCATGCCGTGGCAGGATGCGAGAAATCCCAGAACGATGCCGAGCGAGATCAGGGTGGCGGCGAAGCCGGTGCCGAGCGTCAGGGCCAGGGACGTTCCCAGCCCCGGTTGCGCGAAAAGCTGCCGCCAGGGTTCCAGCGTCAGCCCGTGACCGCCCAGCGACGGCAGAAATCCGAAGGCAGGCGCCCAGGTGCCGACCAGTCCCGCCGCCACCGGCCCCAGGAACAGCACCAGCGTCAGCGCGGGAAACCAGCGTAGCATATCAGTAAGCCATCGGCCGTCAGCCATCAGCTTCTGGCGCGCGGCCTCTCGCTGACTGCTGACAGCTCGATTTCGGAACGATTGTAAATGCGACCGTCATCACGACCCGTAGCGCGACAGCCATTGTTCCTCGATCCGCGTCATCCAGCCGGGATGCGGTTCGGGAAGGGTCGGGCCCAGCTCGTCGGGGGCCAGGGTGGCCGCGCCACGCGGCAACTCGTCGAACAGCTTGCGTCCGGCGGCGTCCAGCTTGCCCATTGCCAGCACCGTGTTGTCGCCCCAATGTTCCGGGTTTTCCTTGCGGGCCTGGGCTTCCGGCGACATCAGGAAATCGGCGACGACCATGGCGCCTTCGCGGGCATTGGCGTTGTAGGGAATGGCGACGAAATGGGTGTTGCCGATGGTGCCGCGGTCCAGCACGAAGGTTCGGGCGGTCTTCGGCAGTTTGCCGTCGGCGATCGCCGAGGACGCCTCGGCTGGATAAAACGAGATTGCGAAGTCGACCTCGCTGTCGTCGAGCAGCTGGATCAGCGCGGGGCCATTCTTCGGATAGTCCTTGCCCGATCGCCACAGATGCGGCGTCAACGCGTCAAGCCAGGCCCACAGCGGCCGGGTCACCGCATCGAAATTGTCGCCGGGCGGTTGTTGCAGGACGGCCGGGTCCGTCGCCAGTTCATACAGCGCCTGCTTCAGGAAAGTGGTGCCGATGAAGTCGGGCGGCGCGGGATAGGCGACGCGGCCCGGATTGGCTTTCGCATGTTCCAGGAAACCGGATATGCCGCGCGGCGGGGTCGTCACGACGGCGCTGTCATGGATGAAGTTCAGCTTGGCCATGCCCCAGGGCGCTTCCAGCCCGTCGGTCGGCACGGTGAAATCCAGCCGCGTGGTCGGTTTGTTCTCGACATCCACATAGCGGAAGTTCGGCAATTGCTCGGCGAAGGGGCCGAACAGCAGGTCCTGATCCTTCATCGCCTTGAAGTTTTCGCCGTTGATCCAGATCAGGTCGATCGTGCCGCCTTCGTTCCGGCCAGCGGTCTTTTCCGCCAGCACCTTGCGCACGGCTTCGGCCGTGTCGGCCAGCTTCACATGGCGCAGTGTTACGCCGTATTCGGCTTTGACGCGCTTTCCCACCCAGGCGATGTAGGCGTTGATCCGTTCGTCGCCGCCCCAGGCGTTCCAGAACACTTCCTGCCCACGGGCCTTCTGCGTTACCTGCCCCCAGTCCAGTTCCTGCTGGGCCACGGCGGGCGTCGCGAGGGTGAAAAGAAAGACTGCAACCAGCCCTGCCGTCCAACGCATATTCATGGTTCCTTTAAATTCAGTGTTCCTGTTGTCGGGTCAAAACTAGCGGTATCGTCATGCCCTGTCAGCCGGGGAAACCCGAACTGACGAATCTGTGATCGAGCCGTATGTACGCCATGCTTTTGGCTGGCGCGACCCAGGCTGACATGATATAGCGCATTGGTGGTTCAGGATTATGGCGATTATCCCATGATGCATTTGCGACGAGACCGACGACAAGGAACGCACCGCCCGGAATGCCGGGCGGAAAACTTTCGTCATGTCGTCTCCCGGGTCGCGCCGAACTGAATAATGTATCCAATCGGGCGAGCCGCGACGGCAGGAAAAACTTACAGTCGCGAGAACGCCAATATGAAAATCATTCCTCAGGGGCCGAAACACGGGCCCGCCATCGAACGGCTGCTCGACCTTACCTTTGGTCATGATCGGCATGGCAAGACCGTTTACCGGCTGCGCGAGGCCGCCCCGGCGGTGCCCAGCCTTTCTTTTGTCATCGAACGCGACGGCGATGTCGTCGCCACGTTGCGCTTCTGGCCGGTAACGCTGCCCAATCATGAACAGGCCCTGCTGTTGGGGCCGCTTGCGGTACTGCCGGAATTGTCCGGCCAGGGCATGGGCCGCGCCATGGTGCGGCACGGCATGGCCGAGGCAAGGGCGCAGGGTTGGCCCAGCGTTCTGGTGGTCGGCGATCCGAAATATTACGAACCCTTCGGCTTCAGCCGGGAAAAGGCGGAATCTCTGCGCTTGCCCGGCTGGGTGGAACTTCCCCGGTTTCAAGCTGTCGAACTGGTTCCCGGAGCGCTGGACGGGGTGGAAGGCCTTATAAGGCCGGGCCGTCCGGCGAAACCCGCATGGGCGCGCAAGGCCGGCGCCTGATTCAGACTGCCGTAAATGCCGACAAGGCGGTTGACATCGACCGCCGGTTGCCATTGACTCGCGAGATTCGGTTATTGTGTACAATAATGCAGTGGCCGGATAACGGGCAGGGGCCGCCGTTAATGCAAAACCGCGATCAGCGGCGGATCGGCGTGGCAATATGTATAAGATGACGGCATGGGCAATTGCCTGGCCGAAAATCCTGTTGCGCGGCTTTCCTTACCCTAATTGTCTGACGGTTGCCGGATCGTGGATTTCGATGCGATCGGGCGTGACTCAATAACTGCAGGGAGGAAAATATGCGAAATTTGACATTGGCTTCCGCGACGTTGCTCGGCCTGGCACTGATCCAGCCGGCCAGCGCCGTGGCAAAAGAGGATATCGCCTGGGGCGGTTCCAACCCCGGCGGGGTGATGTATTACATGGTCGGTTCGGCCGGTACGATCATTTCCGAGAAACTGCCGCAATATAACATCACCCAGGTGACCACGGGCGGTTCCACCGAGAACGCCAAGCGTATCATCAAGGGCGAACTGGATATGGGCATTGTCTACGGCGCCCATGTCTATATGGCCCAGAAGCCGGAAGGTCCCTTCGAGAACGGCGAAAAAGGCACCATGATGCGCGGCGTGGCCAAGGCCTATAAGGGCCCCACCTATTTCGTGACCCTGCCGGGTAGCGGCATCACCAAAATTTCCGACCTCGACGGCAAGAAAGTAGCGCTCGGCCCGCCGGGATCGGGCACGGTCTTCAACTGTTCGAATATCATGCGGGCGACCGGCATGCTGGACAAGATCGAGCCCAGCATGATGACCTTCGCCGATGCAGGTCGCGCCCTGGCCAACGGTCAGATCGATGCGCTTTGCCAGTCCTCGGCCCCGGCGGCCGCGGTCAAGGAGCTTGCCGAGACCAAGGGCGCGGTGGTGTTGCCCTACAGCGCGGACGAAATGAAGGCGATCACCGGCCAGTATCCGTTCTATGTGCCCAACACCATGCCCTCGACCACCTATACCGGCGTGCCGGATGTCGACCTGCCCTATCTGACGGTCTACTGGGTGGCGCATGAGCGTGTTTCGGCCAAGGCGGTCGAGGATATTCTCGATCTGGTCTATCAGCCCGAGATCAAGAAACAGCTGGCGGCGGGCCATAAGGCCTGGGGCCAGATGGAACCCGACACGAAGAACTTCCTTTCCCTTGGGGTGCCGATGCATCCGGGGGCGGAGGCCTATTACAAGAAAATGGGCCTTTGGAAGGAATAACATTCCTTGAGGGTTTCAGCCGCCGCGGCGTCGGCCGCGGCGGCTGGTTTTTTGTCTGATTTCCGAATGATCCGGGTGAATGCCGATGACGGGCGAGAGCTGGTTTCCTGACATAAAAAGCAAGGGACGGACCCTGTCCGGCCATTTTGCCGTGATCTACAGCCTGACCGCGGCGGGCTTTTCGCTCTGGTATCTCTATACCTCGGGGTTCGGCCTGGTTTCGACCGAGACCAATCGCGGCTTCTATCTGCTGTTTACCTCGATCCTGGTCTTCCTGATTTTTCCGGCCAGGCGCGGCGCGCCGACCCACCGGCCAAGTATCATCGATTTTGTCTTCATCGGCGCGGCGATCGCCTGCATCACATACTGGATGGATCAGTATGTGCCCTATGCCATGTTCCGGGTCAGCGATCCGAACCAGTGGGATCTCACCATGGCAGCCGTCGCCATCGTGGTGATTCTGGAAACCAGCCGCCGGGTGCTCGGCCCGGCCATTCCGATCATCGCGATCCTGTTTCTGGCGCAGCTTTATTTCGGGCCCTACCTGCCTGGCAAGCTCAGCCATCCGGGTATGCCGGTCGAGCGTATCCTGGAATTCAGCTTCTCGACACAGGAGGCGATTTTCGGCGTGGTCACCGCGACCTTCGCGACCTTCGTCTTCCCCTTCATGATTTTCGGGGCGTTCCTGGAGCGCAGCGGCGCCGGTACCTTCTTCATGGAGTTGGCGACGGCGCTGACCGGGCGCTGGCGCGGCGGGCCGGCAAAGATCGCAACGTTGAGCTCGGCCCTGTTCGGCTCAATCTCGGGCTCGTCGGTTGCCAATGTGGTGGCGTCGGGCGCCTTCACCATCCCGATGATGAAACGCATCGGTTTCAAGCCGCATCATGCCGGCGCCATCGAGGCGATCGCATCGACCGGCGGCCAGATCATGCCGCCGATCATGGGCGCCGGCGTGTTCATTCTGGCGACGCTGACCGAGCGCGATTATCTGAGCATCGCCATGATGAACGTGATTCCGGCCGTGCTGTTCTTCACCTTCATTCTATTGATGGTCGATCTGGAGGCCATGCGGACGGGCCTGAAGGGGCTGCCCGACAAGGAAATACCCCGGGTCGGCGACGTACTGCGCCGCGGCTGGTTCTTCTTCGTCCCGCTGATCGTCGTTATCGCCCTGCTTTTCATGGGTTATTCCGCGAATTATGGCGCGTTCTACGGCACCGTCTCGACCCTGGCGCTGTCCTGGTTGCGCAAGGATACGCGCATGGGACCGAAGGCGATCTTCCACGGGCTGGTCGGCGGAGGGCATAACAACACTTCGGCCGGGGCCGCGATCGGTAGCCTGGGGATCATCATCGGCGGCGTCATCCTGGCCGGACTCGGCCTTAAATTCTCCGCCGTTCTGGTGGAGTTCGCCGGTGGTCAGCTGTTCCTGACGGTCGTTCTCGTGACCATCATCTCAATCGTCATCGGCATGGGCAGCAGCACGACGGGATCCTACATCATCCTGGCCGTGGTGGCGGCGCCGGCGCTGATTCATCTGGGGGTGGATGAAGTGGCGGCGCATCTGGTGGTGTTTTATGCGGCGTGCTTGTCGAACGTGACGCCGCCGGTTTGCGTTTCCGCCTTCGCGGGCGCGGCGATCGCCGGCGCGGACCCGATGAAAACCGGCTTCGCGGCACTGAAATTCGGCGCGACGCTGGTGCTGGTTCCGTTCAGTTTCGTTTATGTGCCGGAACTGCTGTTGATTGGAGAACCCGGCGAGATCGCCTATGCGGCGGTACGGTATCTTGCGGGTTACACCGTGCTGGCGATGGGGATCCAGAAAACCGAGTTCCTGGTCGGCGAAATATCGCAATTACGGCGTGTCGGTTTCATTGTTGCGGCTGTCGGCTTGTTGTTCCCGTTGTTTCCCTATGCCGAGGTTGCGGGTCTGGCGCTGGCGGTTGCCGTCTGGGCGCCGAGTCTGCGAGATTTTCTGGCTGTCAGGCGCGCATCCTGAAGGGGGTGTTGTCGCGTAATGGCTGTGTGCTGATGGTTACATCATGATCCACGAGGATCAGATCGAGAATCCGATCTCCACGCCGAACGCGGGCCGGATTAGCTTGCGGTATTTCGGATAAATCGATACCGGGCGCTTCTTGTCGTCCCGCCGCTTGAAGCGCGGGCAAGAGTGCCATATAAGGATGACGGAGCGCGGGCGTAGCTCAGTGGTAGAGCGTCAGCTTCCCAAGCTGAATGTCGAGGGTTCGATCCCCTTCGCCCGCTCCAGTTCCCTGCGAAATGATCTGATGCCAGGAACCGCTTTCCCGCCGAGGGTGGCGGATTATTCGGGTGTCGAAAATCACTCATATCAATGGCCGCCATCACAACAGAGCTATGGCCTGTCCGGGAGATCGCCCAGCGGTTGTCTCGGTCAATGTCCTTCCGCGTCTGCTGTCGCGGACGATCTATGTTATCGAGTTACTCGTCGAAAAGATTGACCTGCTTTATTTAAATATACATAATATCAATGGCTTGCCTTTTTATTGCCGCTTGAATTCCACCTTCTTTCAGGCCTTATATATTTATCCTAAAGTATATATGGTGCGTTGATGGACAATCTACGAGAGCGTTTTCTTAACCTTAAGGTAACTATCATCTGCCACACTCCACACGGTTAGATAGCACATCGTCGTAAGCTTATGATGCATGCCTGCGTTCAAGTGGAGTTCTCTTTTGACCCATAAAAACAGACATCTATACCCGTTGGCCGTTCTCGCGGTGATAACCGTCGTTTGCATGCCCTTTATCCTGCTGGGTGTTCAGACCGGGCATAGCCTTGCCCTGAATATTTCTTGGGCCAATGGGTTTATCGGACAGTTCTGGGACGGCGAGTTATATCCGCGCTGGCTGGTTGATATGAATGAGGGGGCCGGGAGTCCGGTATTTTTCTTTTATGGGCCGTTGCCGTTCTATCTGATGGCGCCGGTCGTTCTATTTTGCCCGGGTTGTGAAATCAATATCGTGCTGGGTATCACGGGATGGCTGATTATGGCGATGTCCGGGCTTGCCTTTTACGTCTTCGCCCGGCAGTATGCCGCGCCGCTGGCATCGACGATCGGCTCTCTGCTTTACGTGTTTATGCCATATCATTTTGCCGTCGATCTCCTGATCCGGCAGGCGATTGGCGAGATCGCCGCGTATATCTGGATACCTCTTATTCTGTATTTCACCAGGAAGATGGCGGGTGACCGCTTTTCCGTTATTGGGTTCGCCTTTTCCTATGCCTGCCTGATTTTGTCTCATTTGCCGTCGGCATTGCTGTTTTCGATGTTTCTTCCGTTATATGCGGGATTTCTCGCATATCAGAACAGGTCACCGGCCCAGTTTTACGTTTTTCTCTCCGGTGTTCTTCTGGGAATGGCGCTCGCCGGCATTTATCTTGTTCCCGCTGTATTATCGCAGGGTTACATTACGGCCAGTCAGTGGTGGGTTCCAGAGTACCAGTATCACCAGTGGTTTTTTCTGGACGGGGTTGCCGCGCCCAATCCACAGTTTGGCGATGGCCTTTTCCTGGCACTCTTGTTCTCCACCTTGGTATTCTGCGGGGTCTGGCTTGTCGCCTTCCGTCAACATGAGGCAAAGGAGCGCGCCTCGTTGTTTGTGTGGCTGCTCTTTGCCGCCGGGGCCTGGTATTTGATGACGCCGGTCTCCCGGTTTTTGTGGGAGCTGCTTCCTTTTCTGTACAAGGTGCAATTTCCGTGGCGCGTGGCCGTCGTCCTAGATTTCGCGGTTGCTATTACCTTTGTTGTGGCAATGCGCGACGTCCCTGTAGGTGAAAACAAGAAGTTCGTATTGATCTCCAGCTTGGCGGCGGTTCTGTTGATAGTGTCCGGCGGCTTTGGCGCCGTGCACTTTGTCGGCCAATGGAAAATGTCGCAGAGCGCGGAGTATCAGGAAAGGTTTCAAGATGTCATATCGATGGGGCACGACGCCAGTGAATATCTGCCGGCGTCCGCGACGCTTCCTCAAAGCGAGATATGGCGGCACCTGAAGTCGATCTCCAGAATCGGTCTGGATGCAGATAACGGCCGGGCCAGCGTCACCAGGTGGAAGGCGCGGGATATCGTCCTTGATGTCGATCTGTCGGCCGAAACGAAATTGGTCGTACGACAGTTTTATTATCCCGGCTGGCAGGCCAGGATAGCGGGTGGCGGAGGTGCCGTGACAATTGCCCCGGCCGGTCCGGCCGGTCTTATCGAACTGATCGCTCCGCCCGGGCGGTATCGCCTTGAATTGGCGTTGGGCTGGTCGCTGCATGAATTGGCCGGGGCGGCGATAAGTGTTTCGGGCTTGCTGATCGTATTGTTTATCGTATTTCTTCGGTTCCTGCGGCGTTGGCAATATCAGTTTCCATGGGGTTTGCGCGGATTTAATGCTATCTCAACGGTTGGGCGACGATAATTCGGCGGTCGGGATTTCCGACGCACAACCGGCGAAAGACGTTTATGAGCAGAGTTATCATCTCCGCGATTACCTCCCTTCGTTCTCGTGGCGATTTTATGGCGGAAACCATGGTGCTGGCGGTATTTGTTGCCGCCGCCATCTTGCAGTTGCTGTATGTTCTGCCCAACCATGACAGTGTCTGGCTGCTGGTCGCCGCCGAGCGCATGCTTGACGGCGGTACTTATGAGCGGGATTTTTTCGAGGTCAATCCGCCGTTGGCAATTCTGCTCCATGCCCCCGCGTTCCTGGTCCAGAAAATAATCGGACAGACCGTCTATTCGTCGTTCATTGTCCTGATGTTGGCATATGCGGCGGTCAGCCTGGTGTTTTTGCGAAAAATCATTGCCGACGGATTTTCGCCGA
>JAOUMF010000381.1 GCA_029881615.1 Alphaproteobacteria bacterium
GGCCAGCGTCGCCCGGTCGTGACAGGTTTCATCGGCGCAGACCGGCACGGCGCGCGTCACGCCGGCCAATGCCCGGTCGGCGCCGCGCGGCAACGGCTGTTCGATCAGTTCAACCCCCAGCCCCGCCATTGCCGCGATATAAGGGGCCAGCATGTCCGGCGTCCAGGCCTCGTTGGCATCCACCATCAGGCGAGCGTTCGGCACGGCGGCGCGAACGGCGCTGACGCGCTCAACATCGCCCTCGCCGCCCAGCTTCAGCTTCAATAATGGCCGGTGGGCATTGCGGGCCGCGGCGGCGGCCATCGCCTCCGGACGGTCCAGCACCAGCGTATAGGCGGTCTCCAGCGGTTTCGGCGCCGCCAGACCGGCCAGTTCCCACACCCGCTTGCCGGCCTGTTTGGCTTCCAGATCCCACAGCGCGCAATCGATGGCGGCGCGGGCCGGGCCGGCCGGCATGGCATCCAGCAGATCCATCCGCCCCATACCGGCCTCCATATGCGGCCGCGCCGCTTCCAGCGCCTCCAGCACATTGGGAAGGTGCGGTTCGAAATAATCGGCGCGTTCGACCTCGCCATACCCCGTCACGCCGCCGTCGCTGATCTCGACCACCGCCACCTCGGCGGTATATTGCGTCATCCTGGAAATGACAAAAGGTTCCTTCAGCGGCCAGCTTTCACCGCGAATCCTGTATTGCCGCATGGCGCTACAGCCCCTCGATCAAGTCGACGATCGGGTTCACGCCGGTACGCACCGGATCGACGCAGGGCAGGCCGAACTGTTCGGCCGTTTCGGCAATAGCGGCATGCGCCGCCGACTCGTCCAGTTGCCGCGTATTCAGGCAAATGCCGACCATTCGTACATCCGGATTGGTGACCCGCGCGGCGCGAAGGTTGGCGTCGATGGTTTCCTCGATCCCCGGCATCGGCCGCCCGTCCATATCGTCCATCGCCAACCGCCCGGCCTCGTGGCACAGGACCAGCGCGTCCGGTTGCGACCCGTGCAGCAGGCCCAGGCTGACCCCGGCATAGGCGGGATGCAGCAGGCTCCCCTGCCCTTCGATGATATCCCAGTGATCGGCGTCGCCGTCCGGCGACAATGCCTCGGTCGCGCCGGAAATGAAATCGGCCACGACCGCATCCACCGATATTCCGCCGCCGGCGATGAAGATACCGGTCTGGCCGGTGGCTCGAAAATCCACGCCCATGCCGCGTTCTTCCATTTCCCGGGCGATCGCCAGGGCGGAAAACATCTTGCCCACGCAACAATCGGTTCCCACCGTCAGCAGGCGCTTGCCGGATCGCTTCTTGCCAGTGCCGCATTCAAGGGCTTGGGTCGGATGGCGCACATCGAAAACCTGTCTTCCATGCCGCGCCGCCGCCTCGGCTATCGCGGGAATATCCGCCAGACGCGAATGCAGCCCGCTGGCAATATCCAGCCCCGCCTCGATCGCCTCGACCATATAGCCGTTCCAGCCATCGGGCAGCACACCCCCGGTGGTCGCCACCCCGACGATCAGCGTGCCCACGCCTTTGCCTGCGGCCTCGGCGATCGTCATGTCGGGCAGGCCGGCGTCGGCGGCGCACCCCGCCAGACGCATCTGTCCCGCACACCATTCCGGCCGCCAATGGGCAACGCCGATGGCGGTCTTCGCCGTCAGCAAATCGGGCGAATCGCCCAGAAACAGCAAATAGGGTTTGCGAATGGTGGGAAGCTTCATGAAATAGGCTTTCTGTTAAAATGAGGGCGAAGCGGCGGCAGTCTAATATCACCCTGCTTCAATTGGAACAGAATGAAATCGCCGACGGCATTCGGGGCCCACCAACTGGCGGACCCCGATTTCCATATTCCGGTATTCGCCTCGAGGGCGCGGATCAGTCGTCGTCGTACCAGCCGGAATCGGCGCCTCGATGACAGGCGACGCAGTTGGCCTTGCTTCGGACGCGCGGGTCCGACCAGGCGCTTTCCCGCACCTCGCCCCTGTGTTCGCCGACCCAGCGTGGCACTTCGGTAATCCGCATCGGCGACTGGTCCGCCGCGATGCTCTTCACGAATTTCCGCCCCTCGCGCGATCCCGATACGTCGCCCGCATTGGCTTCCAGATAGGCGGCGATTTCCAGCCGCGTGGCTTCGGGCAGGCTGGCGTCCTCGCCGAAATGATCGGACAGGCCGTCCATCATCTTGCGCCACGACCGTTGCGGCAGAAATTGCGGCTGGAAGGCCATGTGGCAGGCGCCGCATTCCTTCTTTACCGCCTCGTTGGTAATCGGCGGCAGCCGTTCGTCGGCGAGGGCCGCCGGGGCGCCGCCCAGCAGAACGGCAAGAATAATCCATTTACGCATTGTCGGTACTCCTTTGCCGGGCCGTTACTGGCCCATCATGAAAGTGATGAAATCGCCTTTTTCAACGGCGCTGCACTCGCGGCCCAGCACGCTATTGCAATTCCGCCCGAACCATTTTTCAACCTCGGCCGGATCGGTGAACCGCTTTGGCGCCGCCGAGACGGCGATGGGGTCGATTTCCTTTCCGGCGCGCGTACGCCCCTTGTCTTGCGGCGCCGCGCCGTGACAGGTCGTGCAGGACGGCGTATCCGGCTTGCCGCCGGCATGGTTTCCGCGGAAAAGAGTCTCGCCACGCGTCGCCGAAAAGCCGGCGAACCCGGGATCGGCGCTTTTCGCCTGGGAAAGGAATTCGGTCAGAATCGCATCGCGGGGGGTATCGGCCGCGGCCAGTCCGGCCGACAGTAGAACGCAAACGGCAAACGCCGCCAAAAAGGTTTTGGTCATGATTTCTCCTTTGGGATATCGATGGATTGATCGTCGAAGCGGCCGGTGCGGGCGTCGCGATGGCAGGCGACGCAATTCACCTTGCCGCCGACCGGTTTCGATTTGAACACCGTCTCGGGGATATCGCGATGGCGGCGCTTCCAGTAACGCGTTTCGGTCACCCGCAACGGCTGTTCGGGCGAGACCTTGCGGAAACGGTTGGCGGCCTCGCTATCCCAGCGTTCCGCTGCGTTCGCGGCCAGCCAGAAGGCGATTTCGTCACGGGCCTTGTCGCCGAGACTGGCATCCTCGCCGAAATGGTCGTCCAGCCCCGCCATCATGGTGGCCCAGGACGCGGCGGGCAGAAGGCTGGGATGGAAATCGTAGTGACAGGCGCCGCATTCCTTGTCGTAGGCCGCATTCGCGGCAAGCGGATAGAGCCCCCGCGCCGGCATCGATGCCAGCGAGCCGATTGCCGTGCCCATAACGATCCCGCCGACGACCAGCGCCGCCAGCGCGACAAACGGCTTTGCCAAGCGTTGCGGCGGCGGCGCCATGTCCCCCGGCAAGCGCTTGCGCCCCGTGATCATCGCGACGATCAGGTTCGACGGACCGCGCAGGCTTTCCATGACAACCCCGGCGACATGCAGCGCAACCAGGCCAAGCAGCACGAAGGTCAGAACCTCGTGCGCCTCCTTCGCGGCATGGCCCAATTCGTAGGGAATCAGCCCCGCCAGAAACCCCTGCTTCTCCTGCCCGCCCAGCGTGATCAGGCCAGTCACGAGGATGCCGGTCAATAT
>JAOUMF010000382.1 GCA_029881615.1 Alphaproteobacteria bacterium
CGCGTTTGGGAACACCACCAGCCGTCCATCGACTTCAACGCCAGCACCGTGCAGACAGATGAAATCGGGGCGATCCATGAGCATTGCATGATTAATATGGACGGCCAGCCCGCAGGCCAGATTGACCGCATCCGTGTAACGCGGTCTTTCATCAAGCCAGGGCGCCTCCAGCCAGTATGTCTCTCCCTCTGGCGTGACACGAATCAGCGGGTCGGCGGCGGCATCTTCCGGTATCGGCCGCATGGGCCAGTATCGAAAAACACTGCCAAAAGCCGGCGGCACGGTTTCCATGCCCACCAGATCCACGGGCCTTGAAATCTTATCGAACTTCAAAAGCATTGTGCAATTGACTTCCAAGGCCCCTTAAATCTGAGACCACGCCATGGGAGCACCGAAGACTGCGCTTCCGTGCCCCCTGGCATGGCATGGCCTGCCGGATCACTACGGCAGGATAATGGGCGCCGCATCGTCAGACGAATCCGACGGCGTTGTAGGTTGTGTCGGCGTCGTAGGTTGTGTCGGTGTTGTGGGCTGGGTCGAGGATGTCGCACTGGACGACCCGCTGGGCCCGGACGATTTTCCGGAACCGCCGGATCCAGAGTTCCCACCCCCACTACCGTCACCCTTGGCTTGAGCAGCAGTCAAGGATAGCAGCGTCGGAACCGCATAACCCACGGCTGCCGCCAGGCCGAGACGGGCAAGCGCCTGACGCCGGCCGCTGTCGATATCTTCGCCATCATAAGAGGCATGTGCCCGGATATTGGTTTTGTTCACGTCCATCATCTTATCCTTCCAAAAAGGGTTCCATGGAACCCGTCATCAAGGGATACAGCTTGGCTCGCCGGACATTCCCCCGGACTTATATTTTTTTTGGAATTGCTGGAATGGAGCCGGCATATCAACGACTGCACAAACAAAAAATACGATTCGGTGGCGCAATAGTCAAATGCAACATCCAATAAGTTGCATATCGGACATCTGCCAAACCTGATGATTTGATTGAAACGCAGCCAGGCACAAGGCCTTCAGACAGCGGATACTCTCAGTTCAGGAATTTCTTGATGGTCGCCAGAAAATCATTGACCGAGATCGGCTTGGCCACATAGGCCTCGCAACCACCTTCGCGAATCTTTTCCTCGTCGCCCTTCATGGCGAAAGCGGTAACGGCGATGACCGGTATATGCTTCAGGTCGTCATCGGCCTTGATCCATTTGGTGACTTCCAGCCCCGATACCTGTGGCAGTTGAATATCCATGACGATCAGGTCGGGACGTTCGGCGCGGGCAAGGTCGAGCGCCTGCATGCCATCGCGTGTTTGCAGAACGCCATATCCCTGCGCTTCCAGCAAATCGCGAAAGAGCTTCATATTAAGCTCGTTGTCCTCGACGATCAGTATCGTTTTCGCCATAGAGTATCCCCCGTCACTCAGCTTCCCAACGATAATATATTCCGGCCGAAAAACCAGCATCAGTGCCAGTAAAACGGATAATGCATTTTACCTACCACACTTTAGCGCATAAGCAATGTCCATGACAAACGGGGTGAATCGTTCGAAAATAGCTAATATTCTTCCGCTGGCCCTTACAAAAGGCGGTTCCCATGCATATCGGCGTTGATCTGGGCGGCACAAAGATCGAAACGGCCCTTCTCGACAAAGCGGGGACAGTACGTTTTCGCCACCGCGTCGCGGCCCCGCAGCAGGACTACAATGCAACCGTGGCGGCCGTCGCGGCGCTTGTAAAACAGGCCGACTCGATATCCAAGGACATGGCCAGCGTCGGCATCGGCATACCCGGCACCATCTCGCCGGCCACCGGGCTGGTCAAGAACGCCAACTCAACCTGGCTTAACGGGCAACCGCTGGACCGGGACATCGAATCGGCGCTGGGGCGGCCCGTGCGCATCGCCAACGACGCCAACTGCTTCGCCCTGTCGGAAGCGGTGGACGGCGCGGCGGAAGGCGCGCATGCCGTGTTCGGCGTGATCCTGGGCACCGGCGTGGGCGGCGGGCTAGTGATCGATGGGCACGTTCTGACCGGGGCCAACGCCATCGCCGGCGAGTGGGGCCACAATCCCCTGCCCTGGCCGGAAGCGGCCGAAATGCCCGGCCCGGCCTGCTGGTGCGGCCGGCGGGGGTGTATCGAAACATGGGTTTCCGGTCCGGCGCTGGCGCGCACCCATTTGGAAAGCACCAAACAGGCACTGGACGCCGCCGAAATCGCCGATCGCGCCGCCGCCGGCGATACCCAGGCCATGAAAAGCCTGGCGCGATATGAGGAACGACTCGCCCGCGCCCTGGCGCATATGATCAATATTTTCGATCCTGACATTATCGTCCTGGGCGGCGGGCTTTCCAATATCCCCCGCCTGTACGAAAACCTGCCACGCCTGTGGGGTAAATGGATATTCTCCGACCGGGTGGCGACGCGTATCATCCCGCCACGGCATGGGGACTCCAGCGGCGTGCGCGGGGCGGCTTGGCTCTGGCGTGAGGACAGCGGCCATTGAGCGAACGAACCCCCATCCTGTGCCGGGATTGCCTGGCCCAACCCGACATGCCAAAGGATGGCCGCTGCCCGAAATGCGGTTCGCCGCGGCTGATTTCGCACCCGGAACTGCACAGCCTGACGATCGCCCATATCGATTGCGACGCCTTCTACGCCTCGGTGGAAAAGCGGGATAACCCGGCGCTGGCGAACCGGCCGGTCATCGTCGGCGGCGGCCGGCGCGGCGTGGTGGCGGCGGCCTGTTACGTGGCGCGGGTTTACGGCGTGCGCTCGGCCATGCCGATGTTCAAGGCGCTACAGGCCTGTCCCGACGCCGTGGTGATCCGCCCGGACATGGCGAAATATTCCGCAGCCGGCCGGCAGGTGCGCGAACTGATGCTTGGCGTCACGCCGCTGGTGGAACCGCTGTCGATCGACGAAGCCTTTCTCGATCTCGGCGGCACCGAGAAAGTCCATGGCGGCAGCCCGGCCCGCACCCTGGCCAGGCTGATTCTGGAGATCGAACAAAAGATCGGGGTCAGCGCCAGCATCGGACTCAGCCATAACAAGTTTCTCGCCAAGACCGCATCCGACCTGGACAAGCCCCGCGGCTTCGCGGTGATCGGCAAGGCGGAAACAATGGATTTCCTGGCGCCGCGACCGGTGGGCGCGATCTATGGCGTGGGCCGGGCGCTGGAAGCCAGACTGCGACACGACGGCATCGCAACGATCGGCGAACTGCGCCAGGTGGAAGAAACCGTACTGTATCGCCGATACGGCGCCATGGGGCAACGGCTGTACAAGCTGTCACGCGGCATCGACGACCGCAAGGTCGACCCCAGCGAGCAAATCAAGAGCATCTCCAGCGAAACCACCTTCATGGAAGACATTGCCGATTTAGCCACGCTTTCCCGCGAGGTCTGGCCCCTTTGCGAAAAGGTGGCGCAGCGGTTGAAGAAGACCGGACTGGCGGGAAAGCGGGTGACGCTGAAGCTGAAAACGGCGGATTTCAAACAGTTGACCCGCAGCCGGACGATGGACGTGCCGCTTCGCCCGGCCGAGGAAATCTATCGCG
>JAOUMF010000383.1 GCA_029881615.1 Alphaproteobacteria bacterium
CTATATTTTCCGCAGCCTGGAAGAACGTTCCATTATCGCCCGGGTCGGGCTGGATTTCAATGGATATGACCCCAACCCCTATGCCGGCATCCGCTATCGCGAACTCGTGGCTTTGAATGATTTCTGGAATTTCCGATTTACCGAGCGAGTTCGCTTCTACACGCTCGATGGTCTGGAATCGCGTACCTCTCTCGATTTTGAACGCTTTCTGGAAGAAAACATGCTGTTTCGCAGCAGCCTGAACGGCACATGGCTGCAAGAGGATCCGGATTATTTCTACAATGTTGGCGTGTCGTTATTCCGGCCCCTGGACGAAAAATCAGCCGTCGAATTGCAGCTTGTAAGCGACTTCATGACCGATCCGCACCGGCTCGACCGCATCACCGTGCGGATTCGCCATCGTCAGGAATTTTGGCGCGAATGGCTAGCCTTCGAGATCGCGCCACAGGTCAGCTTTCCCGATCAACGGGATTTCGAAGCTGTCCCCGGCATCCTGTTCCGCCTGGAGGCGACCTTCGGCGGATAGCAGGTCAGTCGATATTTGCAAACGGATCGCCAGCGTAATTCCGGTCGAAGCCGAGCAATTTCCAGCTTTCCGCCATATGGGGCGGCAGGTCGGCGGTGACATGCAGTTCACCCCGCCCCGACGGGTGCGGCAGACGAAGTTCGCGGGCATGCAGGTGCAGTTTCCGGGCTATTCCGTCACCGGGCAGAAACGCCGCCTCACCCCCGTATTTGCCGTCCCCAGCGACCGGATGATCGATGGCGGCACAATGAACACGAAGCTGATGCGTCCTGCCGGTCAACGGCCAGAGGGCCAGCCACGAGGCCGTCCGGCCGGCGGTTTCGATCACGCTATACAAGGTAATCGCGCTTTTGCCTTCTTCGTCGTCGGTCATCATGCGCTCGCCACGCGAACCCATTCGCTTGCCCAGCGGCAGATCGATCCGCCCCTGTTCCATTGAGGGCACGCCCGCCACCAGCGCCCAGTATATCTTGCGCACCGAGCGGCCCTGAAACGCCTTGCCCAGGCGCGCCGCCACATTTGCCCCGCGCGCCAGCAACAAAACACCGCTGGTATCGCGGTCCAGCCGATGTACCAGCTTGGGCCGTTCCTTCGCACCGAACCGCAAAGCATCCAGCATCGCGTCGAGATGGCGCGTTGTTTTCGTCCCGCCCTGCACCGCCAGCCCTGGCGGCTTGTTCAAGGCGATCACGTCATCGTCCATGTAAATCACCAGGGACTGGACGAAAGCCGCGTCAGCGGCATCGGGCTGCCGCTGTTCAGGTTTTTGCGGTTCGGTTGCCGGGGCCATGGCCTGCGGCGGCACCCGGACCTTTTGCCCCGCCGACAAACGGGCATTCGCCTTCGCCCGTTTGCCATCGACCCTTATCTGTCCGGTACGCAGGGCCTTTTCCAGTGCCCCATGTTTCAGTCCCGGATAGCGGCGGCGAAACCAGCGGTCGAGCCTGATATCGTCGTCATCCGCGCTGACCTCCACGATCTCCACGGCGCTCATGCGGCAACGGCCCGAACCAACGCCAGGCCCGCGAACAGCCCACCAACCGCCAGTACCACGGACGACGCCACATACCCGGCGGCCAGCATCATCTGACCCCGCTCGTAAAGCAGCGCCACCTGAAGCGAAAAGGTTGAGAATGTGGTGAAGGCGCCAAGCACGCCGACAACCATGAAGGCGCGCAATTCCTGGGATGGCGACCAGACCAGCGCCATCGATTCGGCAAGAACGCCCATGGCGAATGATCCCGCGACATTGGCGATCAGAATACCCCAGGGGAAACCGTCTCCCAGCCAGTGGGTAATCTGGTTGTTGACGAAATGCCGCGCCACCGCGCCACACGCCCCGCCGGCAGCTATCGCTAAGATAATCTTCATTCATGAACTCCTTACGCTAGAGCGGATAGCGCAAGGGGGATGCCATCGTCCACAAAGAAATCGGCGGACCTTAAGTCCGCCGTCAAAACCATGTCATGAAAACCTGTGGCGAACCAACAAGTTGACGACTATCTATTCGGTGTCGCCGGTAACCGGTAGCCAGAGACGCGTCTCCCGGTCGGGAGAGTCCAGCAGCTGCGAGGACTTATCCTTGATCCTTACCGAGAACACCGAGCCCCGCGTATCGGGCGTCGTCGCGGCAATAAAGGCATTGAGCGGAATGCTATCGGCCGCAACCGCCGCAACCGCCGCATGGCGCTGCTCGACATTAACGCTGCCGCCGAGAGGTTCGGCAATATCCGATATCGCGGCATGGATGCTGAGCGGATCGCCCGCGCCCACCGCCGCCGTCCGGGTTTCACCCCAAACCGTCGAATCGAATTTGAAGACCAGCCGGTCGCCGGCCACATCCTCATCATTGGGAACACACGCGGTTTCGCCCTTTACGACGCGCGTCATCGCGCAATCCTGGCCAGCGGCCGCGGACATCGCGTGATCGGTCATGCTCTTGCCGGTAAGAATAAAGCTGACGCCGTCAGCGGTCCATGAGAAGGCGTCCATTGCAGGCGATATGGTGCAGCCGCCCAACAAACACAGGGCAACTGCTGCAATCAAAAAGCGTATGCGAGAAACTGTTTTCATCAAATCACTTTGGTAGCTTTATATTGGAATTAAATGCCTTATTGCTTGTATTTGCAACCAATACAGAGTCCAATTATGGGCGCTTTTTATTTAAATAAACGCAGTGTTGCGCCGATCTAATTTTATTATTTAAAGTTTTATATATATTTTCCCGACCAATCGCTCGTCGGTCTTTATTTTTAACTTATCGTTAACCATGAATGTGCTTTCCTGTTTGCGGAACACACGCTCCATAACCAACGGCGCCACCCTATCAAACATGCATAAATAATCCGTAAACCGACTTGGTTAACGGATGCCGCCCGATACCGAGCGAAACCTCGTTTTATTGTTATTTTTCAATGCCGAACTGAATCCAGTCGACTCCATGCGCCTCGTTAATTTTCGGCGGCTCCCAGTTATTCAGCATTCGCGCGATGGCCGAACCGGGCACCGGGTCGCGCCGCGCCTTATTGCGCCGTTGCTGTTCATCTGGCGATACTTCCAAATAGACGATCCGAACCCGCGCGCCGTAATCCGCGAACAGGTCGATCAGGCCGCCGCGAATACGACGGCTGACGTTGGTGGCATTCCATACGAAATTCCGTTCGGCCCTCAAATGTTCGCGGGCACGTTCCCGTGCCGCCGCGATAACCTTTCCCTGCCCACCGGAATGATCGGCGCCCAGTTCGGCACGAATGGCATCCAGCGAAATCACCGGCCAGTCAGGCAGGTTGGCGGTGATCCAGCTATCCTTTCCGGCGGCCGGCAGGCCGGACATCAGGACCACTTCCATGCGCGCATCGTCGTGAGCCGCATAGGCCGGATCGCGCCCAGTCTTGCGAAACCATTCGAAACGGCTGTGGTCGTTGGCAAAGGGCCAGGGGCCATCCAGACAGCCGATTTCGCCGCAGAACTCCCTGAATAGCTGGCAATTATCGACGAGACGTTGCCCATCCTCTGCAATCCGCCCCCT
>JAOUMF010000384.1 GCA_029881615.1 Alphaproteobacteria bacterium
GACGCCATCGCCGGGGAACTGGCCCAGGCCACCCCCGCCGACCGCCCCGCCATCATAGCCGGGTTGCGGGCGCAATACGGTGAAGAGTACGACGGTGTGGTGAAGGAACTCACGGGCCGGGTCGCGCCCGATACCGGCGTCCTGATGGCCCATGCCGTCGATCCGCCGCTGGCGAACGCGCTGGCCCGCGGCATGGCCATGGACAGCGTGGAGTTCACGGGCGCGCACTTGCTCACATTACCCATGATCGACGGCAAGCTGAACAGCAGCCGCCTCGAGGACAAGCAGCTTTACACCTTCATGGCCGGCGATCGTGTCGTCAGCGTCGTCTACGATCGCAAGGCGGACGCGCTGGTGCCGGTGGCGGGGGAGGCGGGTGGAGACAGCGGGGACGGCCAGCCGGGCCGCCTGGTTTCCGCCCTGCACGGGGCAGCGCAGAACTTCGTCGGGCAGTTCGCCGATATTCCGCAAGGCATGGCGATCTCCGAAGGCGCGGTCTACCAGGGTGTGCTGGGCCTGTTCAACCAGATCGAGGCCGGCGAGAAACCCGATCTTTCCAATATCGTGGGCTGGACCAGGGGCATGGACCTGTTCCGCGGGTACCTGCAAGGGAACAGGGCTGAGCGGGACGCGCTCTACGCCGAGGTGGAGGGCCTCGCCCGCGGCGTCATCGGCAGCGATCTCTACCAGGCCGGGCAGTGGATCAAGGATGCGACCCGCGAGGCCCTTCCGACGAATCCGGAATACGAGGACGAATTTCAGCAGAAGCTGGCGCGGGGCGGCGGCTCGCTCGCGGCCTTCGTCGTCGGCGGGGTGGCCGGGCGGGCGGTGAAGATTCCCGCCACGCTGATCACGGTCACGATGGGGGCCCATTCCAATGCAGCTGTGATGTTCCAGGACGCCATCGCCAACGGCGCGGACTGGGAGGAGGCGTATCGCGAGGCGCAGCTGGGATTCGGCGTGGGGCTGACCGAGGCGATCCCGATCACACGCCTGTTCGGGCGGATCGACAGGGGCGCGGGCGGCTCGTTCCGGCGCGCGCTGATCGAGGCCGCCAAGGGCGGCACCGAGGAGGCGCTGCAGGAAGGTTTCCAGACCGTCGTGAACAACCTGATCCAGTCCGGGGGCGTCGTCTACGACCCCGAGCGGCAGTTGTTCGAAGGGGTCGGCGACAATGCCGGCGTTTCCTTCACGCTCGGCGGTCTCGCCAACTTCATCGCGGTTGCGGCCGGAATCCGCCGCCGCCCAACCGGCCCCATGGACGCTCCGCAACATCCAACCGCGCCGCAACGTGACGGCCCGGGCGCCGAAATGGCTCCGGAGGATGTGGGCAATGCGCCGTCGGGGGATGCGCTGTCCGGCAACATGGCGACCGAAAGGCTCGAAAACGGGGTGGAGACGGTAGCCGGTTCGGAGTTTGATGTCGACGCCGCTGAAGCGGTGATAGATGACAACCAGATAGCCGATTACGACAAGACTTCCCGGCACGAGAGTTTCAGGGAGCCAGACAGGCTGTATGCAGAACACGGACAAGCCGGTCATAACGCCTTCGGCTTGATCGATCCGGAATCGGACAAGCCAATAATTCAGCCAATCAACGACATAGAACAAATGCTGGATATGGCAGAGGCAAACCTGCAGCCGTTGACCCAGCAACTCAAGGAAATTGTAGCTGATGTTCCCGGTGTAGAATTCAGTGGCGCCAGGGTGAAGGGGCCGGACAGACTGGAAGAGAAACTGGCGGAAGGGCGTCGCGCCGATACATTGGGTGATTATCTTGGTGGCCGCATAGTTGTGGACGATCCTGCATCGCTCGGCGAGGCCATGCGTGTGCTCACGGCTCGTTATCAGAGCGTTGAGGTCGACAACTTTATAAAAGAACCGCGAGAAACCGGCTACCGCGCCATCCATGTGCAGGTCGTATTGGACAACGGCATGACTGCCGAAATCCAGATCATACCAAGCGAAATCCTGCCGGTGTATGAGAAGGATCATGAGAATTATGAAAAGTGGAGAAACAAGGTCGATCTGACATCGGAGGAGGCGCGCGAAAAGGAAGCTGACCACTTATGGGCTCGAAATGCCTATAATCAAGCCTACACGCAGTGGCTGCAGCGCACCAACAGAACCCGCCCTTAGCCAACTATTCAATGAGTTCTATGTACAGGCAAGAGGACAAAGCGATGAAAAGAATCAAACGAGTGGCGAATGGGCCGGTCAATCTCGTCGGCTTCATTGGACGTATTGTTGAATTCGAGGACGGTTCGCAGAGCGTTCAGACGTGGGGCGGGCCGGACAAAGGATGGGTGCATGGCGGGGCCGATGTAGCCGCGATCATGCGTGCTGCCCCGGCGCTGCCGGAACGCCTGATCCAGTATAGGGTCCCGGAAGAGGACTGGCCGGCGGACATGCTGGAACGATGGCGGCAAAAATAGCGGGGGAAGGGGAAATGACGCCGGCCTCGCCGGGTTCAATAATGCATTAATACAGGCCCGACCCCATTACTTCTGTCGGTGAATTTTATCTTCTAGAAAAGAGGAACTAACGATGACAGAAAAATTTAAGGTAGTGAATGGTCCGGTAAATTTGGTTGGGATGATCGGTCGGATTGTTAAATTTGAAGACGGCACAGGTCGCGTGGAAACTTGGCGCGGTCCAGATAAAGGTTGGGTGCGAGGCGGAGCTGACGGGGCCGCAATAATACGCGCCGCCCCGGCACTGCTGGAACGCCTGATCCAGTACAAGGTGCCCGAAGAGGACTGGCCGTCCGACATGCTGGAAGACTGGCGGCGCGAGCAGCAGGCGAAGGAAAAGTGAAGCCTGCCCCGACGGTTTCAACAATACATTAATACAGGCCTGACCCCGTTTCGAACTGACACATGGTTATGGCCATTTATCCGAAATTCCAAAATAGGAAGGGGCAACTAATCCGCTTCGTAATGCGGAAGGCCGAGCCGCCAGCACCGTTCGTTGCCGAACGCGTAAAACCATAACCTGGAGGTTGGGAATACGGCTGGGGTAGACGTTGGCTGAAGGGGCCGCACGTCAAAGCCTCGTCGGAGCGTCAGGATTTCGTGATCGCAGGGAGACGTACGCAGGGAAGGATAATCGTAATGCCGACCCAGGATATCCCAACAGTTTCCGGCGTTCCCGATATCGTTCATGCACCGCCAGTAAGGCGCGTTGTAGATAAGCTGAGCACCCGGCTCCGCGGCGGTCAGGCTGTGCGGCAGGCCGAGCCGGGCGCAGCGTTCATTGTAGAAAAGATCGCGCCATTTTGCGTTGCCGCCGGCATCGATGATGGCGTCGGTCTTGTAGCTGACGAAACGGCAGGCGGCCTCAGTCGGATTCCAGTTATACAGGCCACCCAGCCGGGTCAGGCACTGGGCCGCATTAGTTTCGTCTTTCAAGCACCGGTCGAAAGCATCCCCGGAGTTGTACATCACCACAAGGAATGCCGCGATGCCGGCTGCCGCGACAAATAGGGTGAGAAGCAGCGGTCTCGAAATTCCACGGCGGGGGGGCAGCGACTTCTTCATTGCGTACCCTC
>JAOUMF010000385.1 GCA_029881615.1 Alphaproteobacteria bacterium
GAAGAGGGCAGCATCCATCTCCCGAAGGTCTTTCGCAACAGAAATAGGCGCGGCTGCCTGTTCCAGGATATCGCGGCGGACATCAATACCCGGCGCTACTTCCGTCAGGACAAGCCCCTCGTCGGCAAGCCGCATCACGCAGCGTTCGGTCACATAGGTGACGTCCTGCCCCTGCGCGCGGGCGCGCCGACCGGAAAACGAGACCTGGTCCACCTTCTCGACGATCTTGGCGACCTTGCCCTCCTTGTCCAAGACAAGCTTGCCGTCGGCGATTGAAAGCTTGGCTCCAGCATTGAAATAGCCAGAGAAGACGATCTTGCGTGCCCGGGCCGTGATATCGACGAAACCGCCGGCGCCGGCGGTGCGGTGGGGCACGGCCGCCAGGCGCGAGACGTTTACCGAGCCTTCCCGGTCGATTTCCAGGAAGGACAGGAGCGAGGCATCAAAACCCGCGGCCTGGAAATAGCAGAACTGGTGTGGCGAGGTGACGAAGGCTTCCGCATTGGACGCGCAGCCGAACTTGAAGTCCAGCAGGGGGACGCCACCCACCGCGCCCTGCTCGATCACCCAGGTGACGGCATCATGCAGCCCTTCCTCGATCAGGATGCGCGGCACGTTCGCCGATATGCCGAAACCGACATTGACCGCCCAGCCCTGCTTGAGCTCTTGCGCTACCCGCCGGGCGATGACTTTGCCCACATTGAATTCCGGAATGTGGAATGTATGCAGCGGTCGGGACAGCTCTCCGGAAATCGCCGGGTCGTATTCGGTCGCCGTGGTCTGCAACTGGTCCGGCACCTCGACGATTGCGTCCACGAGGATACCCGGAACATGGACGTCGTGCGGGCGCAACGATCCCGCGCGGGCCACGCGCTTGACCTGCGCGATTACCTTGCCGCCATTGTTGTGCGCCGCCAGGGCCAGTTCCATGGCGCCCAGATAGGCGCCCTCATGTTCGAAGGTCATGTTGCCGTTTTCGTCGGCGGTGGTGCCGCGGATGATTGCGAAATCTGGGGCGATGGCCGGGAAGTAGAGCCACTCCTCGCCATCGAATTCGATCTTCCGGACGATCGCCGTCTTGCGCGCCTCGTCATTCATGGCGCAGCCTTCCAGATCAGGATCGACGAAGGTATCGAGGCCAACCTTGGTGAGAACACCGGGTCGTTTGGCCGCCGCTTCCCGCAACATATCGAAGACGATCCCGCTTGGCACATTATAGGCCGCGAGTTCGTTCTTCCCGATCATTTGCCATATGAGCGGTGGTTCCGCGTTGGTCGGGCCGGACGGGTACGAGCCGCCGATGATTCGCCGCAACAGGCCCGGGCGGGCGATGTGGTCCACCCCCCTGGCGCCGAACATATCGCCGGAGGCAATGGGATGAATCGTCATCAGGTCGCGCGGCGACCCCTCGGTATCGAACCTTTCGCCGATCGCCTTCAGCATCGCGTCGGGACAATTCAATCCGCTTGAAGAGTTTACGGTGACCGTTGCGCCATCCGTAATCAGGCGGGCGGCTTCCTCTGCGGTCATGACCTTCGACATATCAACCTCATCCGTGGGAAGAGAATGTAAGTAAGTAACCATCCGGTTAATAAAATATGCATTCTTATGCGGTGACGATCAAGTTTCTCGTCGCGCCTTGGCCGCCCGGCCGCCGTGCCAGGCAGCTTCACCAAGAAGCGCTTTGCAAAAAGTAACCGGAAGGTTACAGATAAAGCGACTAATCCTTGTATTTGTGGATGTGGGGCGCAAGTGACCATCTTTTTTCAGAAGACCTACCAGCGCGGTTTTGGAACCTGGCCGCTTACCGGACAAGACCTGTACAAGGCAATCCAGGCGGCGGCGGAAGTGGGCTATCGCGCCTTCGATACGGCGCAGATGTATGACAACGAAGCCGATACCGGCGCGGCGTTGGCCGATACCGGTATTGCGCGCGCGGACCTTTGCATAACCACCAAGGTACATCCCGACAATTACAGCGAGGATAGTTTCCTGAAGTCGGTCGAAACCAGCCTGCGCGATCTTCGAACCGATTACGTCGATGCCCTGCTCCTGCACTGGCCGCCGATAGGCGGGGAGATCGCGCCGTCGCTGCGGCTTCTGCAGCAGGCCTGGGAACGCGGCCTGGCCCGGAATGTCGGCGTGTCCAACTACACCGTGCAAATGATGCGCGACGCGAAAAGTATTGTCGATGCACCCATTGTCACCAACCAGGTCGAATTCCATCCGCTTCTGAACCAGTGCAAGCTGCTGGCGGCAAGCGTTGAGACGGGAATTCCGCTTTCGTCCTATTGCTCGGTTGCCAGGGGCGAGGTGTTCAAGCATTCCGATTTCGCGGAAATCGGCGAGGAGTATGGCAAGACCGCCGCACAGGTGGTTTTGCGCTGGATCCTGCAAAAAGGCGTGACCATCAATACCATGTCCACGAAGCCCGAAAACATTCGCGCAAATTTCGACATCATGGACTTCACGCTTTCCAGTGTGGACATGGCCCGGATCGACAATCTGACGGCGATCAACTACCGAATCGTTGACTCGGGTCGGGCGCGATGGGCACCGGATTGGGACTGAAAAAAAAGAGCGGCGCTGTGGCTACGAAGGTTAAACCGAAAAGTCGGGATGCGGAGGCCACCAAAGCCAGAATTCTGGCCGCCGCAAAGCGTGAGTTTGCCAAGAACGGACTGGCCGGGGCGCGGGTCGACCGGATCGCCGACAAGGCCAAGGCCAACAAGCGGATGATCTATCACTATTTCGGAAACAAGGAGAAGCTCTTCCAGACGGTTGTCGAGGCCGCTTATGTCGATATCCGGACCGCCGAACAGAAGCTCGACCTCGAACATCTGCCGCCCCGTGACGCCCTGGAAAAACTGGTGCGGTTCACCTGGGACTACTATCTGAAAAACCCGGAATTCATTACGCTTGTGAACAGCGAAAACCTGCACCGCGCGCGTCATCTGGAAAAATCCGAAGTGATCAAGGTCGTCAGCCGCAGATTTGTCGGTATGGTGGGCGGGCTGCTTGACCGCGGCGTGGCCGACCGCGTGTTCCGCTCCGACATCGACCCGGTGCAGCTCAACATCACGATCGCCGCGCTCGGCTATTACTACCTGACCAACCGTTTCACCGGCTCGATCCTGTTCGAACGGGATTTCATGGCCCCCGAGGCCCTGGAAGAACGCCTGCGCTTCAACATGGAAACGATCATGCGGCTTGTGTGCAAATGATCCTTGGCCAAAAGAAAGAGACAAAGCCGAAATGATAATCACCGAAGTCAAGACACATGTCCTCGAGGCCCCGTTGTCCGAACCTTTCCATTGGGCGATCGGCGAGGCGAAAACCCGCAGCGGCTGCGTCGTGGAGGTGGTGACCGATACGGGCCTGGTCGGATGGGGCGAGTGTTTCGGCCCGGCGCGCCCGGCCGCCGCGATGGTTGAGGCCTACAAGCCCTGGCTTATCGGGGCGGACCCGCTGGCGACCGAGAAAATCTGGCAGGACCTGTATGCGTCGTATCGCGATCAGGGGCAAAAGGGCGTTCCGATCTGCGCT
>JAOUMF010000386.1 GCA_029881615.1 Alphaproteobacteria bacterium
GGCGCCATAAGTACGGGGATGGAATGATGGTGCAAAGAGGGGTGATGTCAAGCGAGTAAATCGAATTAGGATCGCGATCCGGTTGTGACGGCGACGAAACTCTGCTGCAATGCCTGCGCGAGGATCAAGGGGCGGCCGTCGCGGGCGCCTTTACCGCCAGGCTGATGGAGTGAAAGCCCGGCGCTGGCCTGGCGCTCAGAACTTGTACGCGCCGCCGACGGTGAACATCCCGATGTTGAAACGACTGCGGTTCATGGTTACCGGGAAATACTCGAACTCAACGCGCATGGCGAAATGTTGATTTAAATCAACATTTAAACCAATACCGCCCATGAGGCTGGTCCCCGAGTTCGCGTAATTGGACAAGAGGGCGCCGGGGAGAGCCGTATCCACCAGGTCGATAGTTCCGTCCGCCGACCAGCCATGCACGCCGAGCTTGGCCATCACGGCGCCATTTGGCTCCACGGGGATCATGCCGACGATCGCGATTCCCAATGTTCGGATGTCCGATGTCGCAGAGGCATCGACTCCGGCGCCATCGTTCGCGTGGCTTTCGGTATTGCCGAGATAAGCGACAAACCCTTCCACCGCGAAGTAGGGATTGACCCGATAGCCAGCGAAAAGCTTCAGCCCACCCGACGTGCTCGCTTCCATATAGCAATTCAGCACATTGCAGTCGGGGCTTCCCGGATTGTTAACGGCGTTCCACTGGTCGATCGAGTTTTCCGCCGCCAACGGGTTCATCATCGCATTGCCCAGCGACCCTCCGATATAGGCCTCGGCCCGGGCCGCGGCCGCTGACAGGAAAAGCAGGAATGCGGCGAGGACCGTTTTCAGCGTGATTTTCATTCATCCGATCTTTCCATATGCAGGCAATATGATATGTCGATGGAGGTTTCGGGAGCATTAACGAATGGTCCCATAGGGTTGCGCCTCGCGCCGCTAACTCCCGTAATGAAAAGCCCCGCCCGTGAGGGGCGGGGCTCATGACGCGCGTGGATTTGCGCGGTATCAGAACTTGTACATGCCACCGATGGAGAGCATGCCTACACCGAAATTCTCGCTGGCCGTGGAGGCGGTGAAATATTCGAACTCCAGGCGTATGGCGGCTTTGCCGTCGACGTCCACCTGTACACCAATGCCGCCCATGAAGTCGGTTCCCGAGGACTGATATCGGGTGAGCCAGGTTCCGCCGCCGGGGCCGGTATCAAGCAGGTCGATGACACCTTCCATGGCCCAGGTATGCGCGCCGAATTTCGCCATCAGGCTGGCCTGGTTGGATACCGGGAACATGCCGACGGCCGCGACTCCGATCGTGGTAATGTCGGTCGTTGTATAGGAATCGATGCCAAAGCCGTCATTGGCGTAGCTTTCGAAGGTGCCGAGATAGGCGGCGTAACCTTCGGCCGAGAAATAATCGTTGAAACGATAACCGCCGAAAATCTTGATCGCACCGGGCGCATTTTCGTCGTTATAACAAACAAGCAGGCTGCAATCCGGGGTGCCGGGATAAGTCGCGTCGATCCACTGATTGATCGAATCCTCGGCTACCGACGGTACCATTACCGCGTCGCCCAGGGATCCGCCGATATAGGCCTGTGCATGGGCCGCCGCGGCCGGAATAATCATCGCCGAGGCCACGGTGAGCATCTTCAACATAGTTTTCATTTTGTTTGTCCCTTGATTTCCCTATGCCGGCGCGCGCCGATCCAGAACCCGCGCTCGCGCCACCCGAAGCGCGCCGTAAGCGACACTAGGGTCGAAATTCTTTAGGGGGACTTAAAGGTTGTGGTTAACGGCGGTTGGGGAAGTGTCGTCCTTCCCGCTTACCGCCGGTGCTTTCCGGGTTTGCGGTTGCCGCCTCCCGGCCTGCCTCTTGCCCCGCCACGCCCCTTGGCCGGGCCGCGCGGTCCACCGCGGCCTCGTTTCACGGGCCGCCCTTCCTTGCCGCCCTCGATGATTGTGAAGACCATGCCGCCGGTGACCGTATCGGCCTCGACCAGTTCCACGACCACCGGGTCCGACAGGGTAAAGGTCGTGCCGGTGCGCTCGCCTATCAGCGCGTGGTGGGTTTCATCATGGATGAAATAATCGTCGGCCAGGGTCGAAATCGGGATCAGCCCATCGGCGCCGGTCTCGTCAAGCGTGACGAACAGGCCGAAGCGGGTAACGCCGCTGACTTTCGCGGCGAAGGTCGCGCCGGTACGTTCGGACAGGAAGGCGGTGGTATAGCGGTCCATGGCGTCGCGTTCGGCAACGACCGCGCGCCGCTCGGTCGATGAGATATGTTCGCCGATATTTGCGAAATTTTCGGCCTGCTCATCGCTCAGCGCCCCGTCGCCCAGCTTGTAGCCGGCGATCAGCGAGCGATGCACCAGGAGGTCCGCATAGCGCCGGATCGGCGAGGTGAAATGGCAATAGCGGCGCAATGCCAGCCCGAAATGACCGGGATTTTCCGGGCTGTATTTCGCCTGGGACTGACTGCGCAGGATCAGCGTGCTGACCAGTGTTTCCTTCTCGGTTCCGGCTGCCTTGGCCAGGATTCCGGTGAAATGGTCCGGCCGGATTGTTTCGCCCTTGGCCAGCTTGTAACCGAGCCCATCCAGCGCCTGGCGTAGCGCCTCAAGCTTGTCCAGCGGCGGCGACTCGTGGATGCGGTACATGGCGGGGCGCTCTTTCGCCTCCAGCGCCTCGGCCGCGGCTACGTTGGCGAGGATCATGAATTCCTCGATCAGCTTGTGGCTGTCCATCCGCTGGCGCGGGACGATGCGTTCTATATGGCCGTCCTCGCCCAGAATTACCTGTCGCTCGGGAATCTCCAGCTCCAGCGTGCCGCGCGCCGCGCGCCCGCGCAGCAGCGCCTCATAAGCCCCGTACAGCGGTTCGATTACCGGCTCCAGCAACGGGCCGGTTACGTCGTCGGGATTGCCGTCGCGGGCTGCCTGTACCTGTTCATAGATCAACCTGGCGGCCGACCGCATCAAACCGCGCACGAATTTGTGTTTTTTCAGTTTGCCGTTCTTGTCGATCCACATATGGACCGCCATGCAGGCCCGGTCTTCATGGGGCCGCAGCGAGCAGAGATCGTTGGACAGCTTTTCCGGTAGCATCGGTACGACACGGTCGGGGAAATAGCATGAATTTCCCCTGTCCTGCGCCGCGCGGTCCAGTGGGTCGGCGGGGCGCACGTACCAGCTTACATCGGCGATGGCGACGATCAGATGCCAGCCACCCTCGTTTTTCGGATTGTCGTCCGGCGTGGCCCAGACCGCGTCGTCGAAGTCGCGGGCATCCGCGCCGTCAATGGTGACCAGCGGGAATTCGCGCAAGTCGGTGCGGGTGCCCAGCGAAACCGGTTTCGCGGCCTCGGCCTGTTTCAGCGCTTCGTCGGGGAACTCCACCGGGATGCCATTCTGGTGAATCGCCACCAGGCTGATGGTGCTGGCGTCGCCCATGCGGCCCAGCCGTTCGATTATCTTTACGCGCCGCGCGCCGTAACCCCTGGTGTCCAGGACTTCGGCGCTGACCAGATCGCCCGGTCGCG
>JAOUMF010000387.1 GCA_029881615.1 Alphaproteobacteria bacterium
CGCCGGGGTCGCGTCGACACTGCCCCCCATGGCGGCCAGCACGAAATGCCCCCAGCCCCAGCCGCCGGCCGACATCGCCTGGGCGATGGAGATCGTCTGCGGCTCGGCGCTGACGGCGGCCAGTCTTTGCAGCAGCGCCCTGGTCATGGTGGAAAGCGATATGACTTCGGCCTCGTGATCGTGGGGAACCGGCAGCCCCAGCGCGACCGCCAACCCGCGCGGCGTCGGTACGCAGAACCGCCCGGGATGGACGAAGGCGAACAGTTCCAGCAAATCCAGCGCCGGAAAGGCATCGATATTCAGCCTGCGTGCGGTCGCCGGCAGATGGCACAATAACGGCGGCGGCCCGCCACGCATGCGCTTTGATACCGCATCAAGCCGAAGGGAATGAATCTCCCCGTCCCGGTCCAGCCACACAGCCCCCGCCGGCCCGGCCACGAGGGCCGGCGCGTCAGGCATCATGATGTCGCGAATCGCTTCCATGGAAAGGACTATAGACGGGCGGGCGAGGGTGTGCAGGTGAAGTTATGGTAATACAGCCTGGAATTCGGGACGACTGATTCAAATCAATGCGCCCGACGCGCAGAGGTGGACTCTATGCATATCATCCGAAATCATATCGTGGACCAAGGCGCACAGTATAAATATGTTGTGGGTCGTCAGAATGTTGGCGGTCGCGGTAACGGTGGCTCTGGTTGGCTGTTCCCAGGAGATTCTGGAGTGGCGGCTCGACACCTCCCGCCGGCCGGAAGAAGTAATGGCAGCTGCCCAGGCGGGAGATGCCAGAGCGGCATTTCTGGCCTATCAGCTGGCGACTACAAACCCGGAACGCAGAAAATGGATATGCATTGCCGCGAACAGGGATTTCCCCGATGCGCAGGTGGAAATTGCGCGGCTCCACTGGCGTCTCCCCGGAATATCATCCAGCCCCTTCATGCGTGATGCATTCAGGGCCTATGTCTGGGCGGTTATAGCGATCACAAGGGACCAGCCCCTGGAAGCCATGGTGAGACGGCTCAACTGGATCATACAAAACGGTGAGCGATGGCGGGCAACGGTGCTGGCGGTCGCCTGGAAGCCCGACCCGAGCCAATGCGATAACATGGAAGATTCGGAATATTTCAACGTCGGCCCAGGGGAGCAGGACCACAAAATCCACCCTGGGTGGGCGTTGCTCGGTTTCATTGATGCGGCGGTCGGTCATTCGGGGCCGGGAACCACCCCGGTAATGGCTCGGGGCCAGGGCGGCCGTTGAACTGAAGCTGGACATAGTCCCCTGAAAGAGACCGTCGTGGCTGTCGGCGCGGCAAGATTCCGAACCAGGGCGCTGTCCGGACATTGACGCCGCCCCCTTCAGGCCCTAATTTGCCGCGCGTTTTCAACCCCTTTTACCGGAACGGCAAACAACATCATGAGCACCACCCGCGATCTCGCCCTGAATGCGAAGGCCTGGCCCTTCGAGGAAGCACGCAAGCTGGTCGAGCGCGTGGGGGGTAAAACGCCGGAAAAGGGCTATGTGCTGTTCGAAACCGGCTATGGCCCGTCCGGCCTGCCGCATATCGGCACCTTCGGCGAGGTGGCGCGCACAACGATGGTGCGCCACGCCTTTGCCGCCATGTCGGACATCCCGACGCGGCTGTTCGCCTTTTCCGACGATATGGACGGGCTGCGCAAGGTGCCGGACAACGTGCCCAACAAGGACATGCTGGCCGAACATCTGAACAAGCCGTTGACCAAGGTGCCAGACCCGTTCGGCACCCATGAGAGTTTTGGCCATCACAATAATGCGCGGCTGTGCGCTTTTCTCGACCAGTTCGGCTTCGAGTACGAATTCCGCAGCTCAACCGAATGCTATCTTTCCGGCGAGTTCGACGAGGCGCTGCTGGGCGTTCTGCGCCAGTACGAGAAGGTCAAGGCGGTCGTCCTGCCCACCCTGGGCCCGGACCGGCGCGCCACCTACAGCCCCTTCCTGCCGGTCTGCCCCAAGACCGGCCATGTGCTGCAGGTCACCATCGAGGAAGCCCGGCCAGATTCCGGCACGGTGATCTACAAGGACCCGAACGACGGCGAGATGATGGAAGTTCCGGTCACCGGCGGCGCCTGCAAGCTGCAATGGAAGGCCGACTGGGCCATGCGCTGGGCGGCGCTGGACGTGGATTACGAAATGTCCGGCAAGGATCTGATCGACAGCGTGAAGCTGGGCAGCCGGATCTGTACGATCCTCGGCGGCAAGCCGCCGATCAACCTGACCTACGAACTGTTCCTCGACGAAAACGGCGAGAAGATTTCCAAGTCCAAGGGCAACGGCCTGACCATGGAGGAATGGCTGGCCTACGCGCCGCCCGATAGCTTGAGTCTGTTCATGTTCCAGAAGCCCAAGTCGGGCAAGCGGCTCTATTTCGACGTTATCCCGCGCGCGGTCGACGACTGGCTGACCTTCCTGGGCAAGTATGAGGACGAGGACGCGGCGAAGCGGCTGGAAAACCCGGCCTGGCACATCCATTCCGGCAATCCGCCGCGCGAGGACGCGCATCTGTCCTTCAATATCCTGCTCAATCTGGCGGGCGTGGCGAACGCCGACGACAAGGCGGTGCTGTGGGGGTTCATCCATCGCTATGCGCCCAAGGCCAGCCCGGAAACCGACCCGATTCTCGATAATCTGGTGGGCTATGCGATCCGCTATTACCAGGATTTCGTGAAACCCAACAAGCAGTACCGCGCCCCGACCGACATGGAACGCGCGGCGCTGGAGGATCTGGTGGCGGAACTGGAAAAGCTGCCCGCGGGCGCGACGTCCGAGGACATCCAGACCCAGGTCTACGAAGTCGGCAAGCGCCACGGTTTTGAAAGCCTGCGCGATTTCTTCAAGGCCTGCTATGAAATCCTGCTGGGCCAGGACCAGGGGCCGCGCCTCGGCAGCTTCATCGCCCTCTACGGCGTGGCCGAGACGCTGACGCTGATCAAGCGCGCGCTGGCGGGCGAGGATATGGGGGCTTAAGGGCGGCCGGGTGGCATATAACTTTGGTATTTCCCACTGGTATTCGAACGAGCGACAGATTAAATATTCCCCATGACCAAGCAAATCGACGCCCCGAATATTATCATCCGCCGCATGCAGCCGTCCGAATATGCCTGGGCGCTGGCGCTTAACAACAGCGAAGTCCCGCATGTCAGCGGCTATGCCGAATACAGCTTCCCGCGCTTCGTGGAATCGGCGGCCTGGGCGCCGGTCGCGGTGCGCGACCACAAGCCTATCGGCTTCGCCATCCTGTTTCTGCCGGGTTCGACCTACCCATCCGAAAATTACCGCTGGGTGGCGGCGCGCTATTCGCGTTTCCTCTATCTCGATCGTGTTGTCGTGGAACCCGCCCATCGCGGACAGGGCGTCGGCCAGGCGCTCTACGCGCATGCCATGGAATTCGGCCGCACCCGCGCCCCGATCCTGACCTGCGAGGTCAACGAGGTGCCGCCCAACCCCGAATCCATGCAATTCCACAAGAAGCTGGGATTCAAGCCGCTGGGAAAACAGAAGACCGAGGGCGG
>JAOUMF010000012.1 GCA_029881615.1 Alphaproteobacteria bacterium
TGTTTCAACCAACCCTTTAGCGATGGCCGCCATCGCGCGCTCGATCATCGCGCCGGCTTCTTCGCGGCCACGTTCGGCTTGTATCGCCTGCACCTCGTCGGGCGTGCCGCTGGAATAGATCAGCAGCGGTTCGTTGCCCAGTTTTCCGGTTGCCCAGGCCAGCGCCTCGGCCGCCACGTCATTTCCCTCGGCCAGCGCCCGCGGATCGATGCGAAAGACCGGGCGCCCGGACTCTCTGAATTGTGCGATCTGCCCCAGCGTCGCCTGAGAGCAACTGCCGGCCAGGATGGCGGCCATTCCCGATGCCGGCGGCAGGGCCGTGGCGTCGATGTTTTCCGGCAGCAAGTTCTGGCGCCGGAAATTTTCCGGCAGGCCCATGGCGACGCCGGACCCGCCGGTCACCAGGCCAAGACCGTCACAGGCCACGCCGATATCGCGCAGATGGCGGTCGCTAATCGCATCCACGATGGCCAGTCTCTTGCCTTCGCCTCGCAGCGTATCGAAGCGGGCGCGGATGGCGTCGGCGCCTTTTTCGACCTCATCATATTCCACCAGCCCGACCGCAGTCTTGCTCTGCCGGTCGAGCACGCGTACCAGGCTGGGATCGGTCATCGGGGTCAGCGGGTGGTTTTTCATGCCGGATTCCGACAGCAGCATGTCGCCAACGAACAGATAGCCCTTGAAGATCGTCCGTCCATTCACCGGGAAGGCTGGGCAGGCGATGGAGAAGTCTTCGCCCAACGCGTCCAGCAAGGCCTCGGCCACCGGGCCGATATTGCCCTCATCCGTGGAATCGAAAGTAGAGCAGTACTTGAAGAAAATCTGTCTGGCGCCGTTGCGCTGCAGCCAGTTCAGCGCTTCCAGCGACTGGTCGATGGCATTCTGCGCAGGGATGGTTCGTGATTTCAGCGCCACCACGACCGCCTCGGCATCAGGCACCGGCTGGTCGGTTTCCGGGACACCAATGATCTGGATCGTGCGCATGCCGTTGGCGACCAACGTGTTGGCCAGATCGGTGGCGCCGGTAAAATCGTCCGCGATACAGCCCAGCAGGATGGCCATGGTTCAGCCTTCCTTCTTCGGCGAGGTCACGCTAATGCCGGCAAGCTGCTCATATACTTTCACCACGGCCGAATCGTCCTCTCGGCCATGACCGGCGGCGGCGGCGGCCAAAAACATTTGATGCGAAGCGCCCGCGATTGGCAGCGGGAAGCGCAACTCCCGCCCGGTGTCCAGCACGATGCCCAGATCCTTGATGAAGATTTCAACCGCGCTGAGCGGCGTGTAGTCGCCATCCAGCATATGCGGCACCCGGTTGGTGAACATCCATGAATTGCCGGCACTGTTGGAGATCACATCATAAAGCGTGCGCGGATCGGCGCCGGCGCGGGTGCCCAGGGCCATCGCCTCGGCGGCGGCGGCGATATGGACGCCGGCGAGAAGCTGGTTGGCCATCTTGACGGTAGAGCCAATGCCGGCCTCGCTGCCCAGCTTGTAGACCTTGCCGGCAACCGCCTGCAGGGCTGCGTCCATGTCGGCGAAGACGTCGTCGCTGCCGGACGCCATGATGGTCAGATTGCCGCTCTCCGCGCCAACGGTGCCGCCAGATACCGGGGCATCCAGCATACGGTACCCGCTGTCGGTCAACCGTCCGGCCAGGGTTCGCGCATAATCGGGTGGAACAGTCGCTGTCAGGACGACGATGGTGCCGGCGGGCAGGGTCTCCAACGCACCGTTTTCGCCGAACAGTACAGACTCGGTCTGGCCGGCGGTGGCCACCATGACGAACAGGATATCCGCGCCTTTAGCGGCTTCTGCCGGCGAGGCAGCGCCACTGCCGCCCAGCCCTTTCAGCGCATCGACGGCATCGGCCCGGATATCGAATCCGGTTACCGCAAACCCCGCCTTGAGAAGGTTGGCCGCCATCCCGGCACCCATGGCGCCGAGGCCGATAAAACCGATCTGTTTGTCAGACATATTGTTGCCCTCCGTTTGCTCAGCGCCCCGGCATGAAATCGTCGATGAAGTCCTGGATTACCCGGTCCAGGCTCTCGTCGTTGGGCAGACCCAGCGCTTCGGCGCGCGGCGCCTCGCTATGGGTGGCCCAGCCGGCAACGATCGCCTCGATTACAGGGTCGGGCTGCACCGTGATCGGGCCGAGCTCTATATTGTTGACTGCCGCGACCCGCTTCACGCCGTCGATCATTTCTTCGACCGTATAGGTCACGCTGGGCAGGACCACCGCGCGGTCGTCGCCGATGGCGTCGCCGTCAGCCTCGTGCAGGCCGATGAAGCCCGTGACCGCATTGCGATAGCCCAACAGGGCCATCTGTACGTCGGTCTTGACCGGCAGGATACATTCCTCACCGTTCAACGGCTCGCGGAACACGCCGCTACAGAAGCTGGAGGCCGCCGCGTTCGGCTTGCCGGGACGGATGAAGATGGTCGGCAGGCGCACCGAGCGGCCGTCGAAAAAGCCCTTGCGGGTATAGTCGTTGACCATCAGTTCGCCGATGGTCTTTGTCATGCCGTAAGTGGTCTGTGGGGTCTGCTTTGTCGTATCGCCCACGACCTTCGGCATTGCGCTGCCGCCGAACACGGCCACCGAACTGGCGAACACCACGCGGGGCAGGCCATTGCGGGCGCGTGCCGCTTCGAATACATGGCGGCCGCCATCCAGATTGACCCGCATGGCCAGATCGAAATCCTTCTCGCCGCCGCCGGAAACCACCGAGGCCAGATGGAAGATCGAGATATCGTCGCGATCCACCAGGCCAAACACCGTGTCGCGGTCGGAAATATCGCCGGCCTGCATGGTGACTCGTTCGTCCAGCCCTTCGGGCAAGCTATCGGGTACGGACTGGTCGAACAGCAGGATGCTGTCCACTTCTTCCTGTTTGCCGGACGGGCCGGTCAGGGAACCGCGCTTGATGATGGCGCGGGCAAGATTCAATCCAATGAAACCCAGGCCGCCAGTAATAACGATTTTCATGCAAAATCTCCGGTATCAGTAGGTGGCTCGGCCACCGGACAGGTCGAACACGCCGCCCGTGGTGAATGAGTTGTCTTTCGATGCCAGCCACGCGACCATGGCGGCAGCTTCTTCAGCCTTCAGAAAACGCCCGCGGGGAATTTTCGATAGCATATAATCGATATGTTCCTGCGCCATCTGGTCGAAGATGCGGGTCTTCACGGCGGCCGGCGTAACGCAGTTGACCGCGATATCATGTTCGGCCAGTTCCTTGCCCAGGGATTTGGTCAGCGCAATGACGCCGGCCTTGGCCACGCTGTAGGCGCTGGCGTTGGGGTTGCCTTCTTTCCCGGCGATCGAGGCTATATTCACGATTCGCCCGTAATTCCGTTCGATCATGCCGGGTACGACGGCACGACAGCAGTAGAACACACCGTTAAGGTCGATATCGATCACTTTGCGCCAATCGTCGGCGGGATAGTCCCAGACCTTGAAATTCGGGCCGGCGATCCCGGCATTTGCGACCAGGATATCAATCGGCGCCAGGGTCTTTTCAGTGTCGCGCACGGCTTGCTCGATAGCTGGCAGGTCGGTAACGTCGGTCACGACCGAATGAATCTTGCCACGTTCCGAAAGTTCGTTGACCGTCTGTTCGACCAGCGCCTTGTCCTGGTCCCACAAACACACGGCAGCGCCGGAATCCAGAAAACGCTCGGCGATGGCGCGTCCGATTCCCTGTGCGCCGCCAGTAATTACGGCGCAACGGCCGGTCAGATCGATATTGTTCATAATTCCTCCGAAATCGGCTATGATCAGCGCGGGCTTGATGCGCTTTCTCGGTTAAAGAGTTATCATCATATAATCAGACTATTCAAGCGTGGGGGCCCGTACCTGGATCAATTAGGGTATTTTGGCTTGGGAGAAAAGCCAGCATGGCCGATATTGATTCATTGGGTCGTTTGGATATTGTGTCGACATGAAATCCGGACGCTCGTTTCGACCCCTTGAAACAGCTTCTGGAACATTGGAGTAACGAGTTTTATCGCTGATTGGTGCGATGCAGCATAACAGTTGCTTGACTCTTGCGCGAGCGGTGTTCTTTTATTTAAGCATATCGTATGAGGAAATGACTGGCCCGCATTGAAACGGGCCGGCAGGGGAAAGCCGGTTAAAGGGCCGGGGGCATCTTGGCAGAACATGATCGTAGCGACCGCACCTTCTCTCGGCGCAGCTTGCATGGGCAGGTTGCGCATGAGATCGGTGCGCGTATCATCAGGGGGCAATTAGCCCCGGGCGAGACGCTGCCGAACGAATCCGACCTGAGTCTGGAGATGAAGGTTAGCCGTACGGCGCTGCGCGAGGCAATCAAACTTTTATCTGCCAAGGGGCTGGTGGAATCCAGGCCGAAAACCGGCACGCGAATTCGGCCGCGTTCGTCATGGAATATGCTCGATCCCGACGTGCTTAGCTGGCTGGTGTCGGATGGGGCCTTCGAAGACTATGCGGACGACCTGTTTGAAATGCGGCGTGTCGTCGAACCCGCGGCCGCCGCTATTGCCGCCACGCGCGGTGACAAGGCTGCCATCGCAGAAATCAAGACGGCTTACGACGAGATGGTAGCCGCCGGCGAGGATATCGAGGCTGGCGTTGACCCGGATTTGCATTTTCACCAGGCTATACTGGGGGCAACAGGTAATGAATTCATAGCCCCGCTGGGCGCGTTGATTGATTCCGCGCTGGCCACCAGTTTCAGGATTTCCAGTTCCCGGCCCGGTGCCAAGATAAATTCCCTGCCGCGCCACGCGGCCGTGCTGAAGGCTATCGTCGCAGGCGACGGTGAAGGCGCGCGCAAGGCCATGGAAGTGCTTCTTTCCGACGCGATGGATGACTTTCATCGCGCCGTTGACGGCGACCGAAAATAACATCGCAGACGTTGATTATGGAGATCATTAGACATGTCTAAATCCGACAAGGGTAAATTTCGTTCCGCTGCATGGTTTGGTCCGGCCGACAGGGATGGTTTCATCCATCGTAGCTGGATGAAGAATCAGGGTTTTCCCGACGATGCGTTTGACGGGCGGCCGGTTATCGGCATCTGCAATACCTGGTCCGAGTTGACGCCCTGCAACGCGCATTTCCGCGATCTCGCCGAATATGTGAAGCGTGGCGTGTGGGAGGCCGGCGGCTTTCCGCTGGAGTTCCCCGTAACCTCGCTGGGCGAGACCTTGATGCGCCCGACCACCATGCTGTTCCGCAATCTCGTCAGCATGGATGTGGAGGAATCGATCCGCGCTAACCCGATTGACGGTGTGGTGTTGATGGTCGGTTGCGATAAGACCACGCCGGCCCTGATGATGGGCGCGGCGAGCTGCGACCTGCCGGCGCTCTGCCTGTCTGGCGGGCCGATGCTGAACGGCAAGTACCGTGGTCAGGACATCGGTTCCGGCACCTCCGTCTGGCAGTTCAGCGAGGCCGTGCGCGCCGGCGAGATGACATTGAATGATTTCATGGCCGCCGAGGCCGGGCAGTCGCGCAGCGCCGGCCACTGCATGACCATGGGCACCGCCTCGACGATGGCCAGCATGGTCGAATCGCTGGGCATGGGGATGCCGATGAACGCGGCGATCCCCGGCGCGGATTCGCGCCGCCGCACGCTGGCGCATCTGGTGGGCCGCCGCATCGTCGACATGGTGCACGAGGATCTGCGCATGTCCAAGGTGCTGACCCGTGAGGCCTTCGAGAATGCCATCCGTACCAACGGCGCGATCGGCGGCTCGACCAATGCCGTTGTCCATCTGCTGGCGCTGGCCGGCCGGGTGGGCGTTGATTTCTCGCTGGACGACTGGGACAAGCTGGGCAAGGATGTGCCGACCATCGTCGATTTGATGCCGTCCGGCCGCTTCCTGATGGAGGATTTCTATTATGCCGGCGGCCTGCCGGTGGTGTTGAAGACGCTGGGCGACAACGGCCTTTTGAACAAGGACGCACTGACCGTCAATGGCAAGACTATGTGGGAGAACGTCAAGGATGCGGAAAACTTCAACGAGGAAGTAATCCGCCCTGTGTCAAACCCGCTGGTCGCAAGCGGCGGCATTGCAGTGCTGCGCGGCAACCTGTCCCCGTCGGGCGCCATCATCAAACCGTCGGCGGCGACGCCGGAATTGATGCAGCACAAGGGCCGCGCCGTAGTGTTTGAGAATATCGAGCATTACAAGGAACGCATCGACGATCCGAATCTGGATATAGACGAGACCTGCGTCATGGTGCTGAAGAACTGCGGGCCGAAGGGTTACCCCGGCATGGCCGAGGTGGGGAATATGGGCCTGCCGCCCAAGATCCTGGCCAAGGGCGTCAAGGACATGGTGCGTATTTCGGACGCGCGAATGAGCGGTACGGCATACGGCACGGTGGTTCTGCATACCGCGCCCGAAGCCGCCGCCGGCGGACCGCTTGCCTTGGTCCAGGACGGCGACATGATCGAACTGGACGTGGCCAACCGCCGCCTGCATCTGGACGTGTCGGACGAGGAACTGGCGCGCCGCCGCGAGACCTGGACTCCCCCGGAGCCGGATATGGATGGCGGTTATCAGAAGCTTTATGTCGATAATGTCCTGCAGGCCGACAAGGGCGCCGACCTGGACTTCCTGGTGGGTTGCCGCGGCGCCGCCGTGCCGAGGGATTCTCACTAGCGATATACGGGAACAGAGTTTTGCTGCGGAAATTTTCCACAGCGTTTTAGCGGTCGCGTATTCGCGATCCAACAACAGAAGAACCGGGAACAAAGCAAAAGCGGTTCCGTAAACCGTCCAACTTGGAGCCTTAAACAGAGGAAATAATGATGTTCAAGAAAACTCTTATCGCGGCCGCGGCCGTCGGCCTGACGCTCGCCTCGGGCGCTGCCCAGGCAGACACCTCGGGCAAGAAAATTGCCCTTTCCAATAACTACGCCGGCAATTCCTGGCGCCAGGCCATGTTGAAAAGCTGGGACAAGGTGACGAGCAAAGCTGTCGCCGACGGCATTGTCGCCGAAGCCCCGGCCTTTACCACCGCTGAAAATCAGGTGACCGAGCAGGCCGCTCAGATCCAGAACCTGATCCTTCAGGGCTATGACGCGATCGTCATTAACGCCGCCTCGCCGGACGCGCTGAACGGCGCCGTCAAACAGGCTTGCGACGCCGGCATCGTCGTTGTGTCCTTCGACGGCGTGGTGACGGAACCTTGCGCCTGGCGCATCGCTGTCGATTTCAAAACCATGGGTTCGATCCAGCTCGACTATCTGGCCAAGCGCATGCCGAAGGGTGGCAATGTCCTGGAAATCCGTGGCCTCGCGGGCGTCTTCGTCGATGACGAAATCAGCGCCGGCATCCACGCGGGCGCCAAAAAGCACTCGCAGTTCAAGATCGTCGGTTCGGTCCACGGCAACTGGGCCCAGGACGTTTCGCAGAAGGCGGTTGCCGGCATCCTGCCGTCGCTGCCGGAAGTGAAGGCCGTGGTTACCCAGGGCGGTGACGGTTATGGCGCGGCACAGGCCTTCAAGGCCGCCGGCCGTCCGACCCCGCTGATCATCATGGGCAACCGGCATGACGAGTTGACCTGGTGGAAAGAGCAGAAAGACGCCAACGGTTACGAGACCATGTCGGTTTCGATTGCCCCGGGCGTCGGCACGCTGGCTTTCTGGGTTGCCCAGCAGATCCTGGACGGCGCGGAAGTGCCGAAGGACATGGTCGTGCCGTTCCTGCAGATCGATCAGGATAATCTGGAACAGAACCTGGCTAACACCGAAGCCGGCGGCGTCGCCAATGTCGAGTACAGCCTCGACGACGCCAAGGCGACCATCGCCGCGTCCAAGTAAGACAAGGCAATTCGGTTAAGGAGTCCCAGGAAGATGTCGTCTCCCAGCGGTAATATTGTCAGCCTTTCAGGCGTGGCGAAAAGCTATGGAGCGGTGCGCGCGCTCGTCGGTGTTGACCTTTTGGTCGATGCGGGCGAGTGCCTGGGGCTCGTGGGTCACAACGGTGCCGGCAAGTCCACGTTGATGAACGTGCTTGCCGGTACCCTCGTGCCCGATCGCGGGTCGATCGTCGTTTCCGGCGGCGACCGAACCGCAAATTACAAGGTTTCACTGGCCCATGATCTGGGTATCAGGTGCGTGTTTCAGGAACTGTCGCTCTGCCCCAACCTGACGGTTGCCGAAAACGCACGGATATTTCATCCCAATCTGAAAGGGTGGGGATGGCGCGGGCGCGCCGGCCGGATGATCATCGGCAAACTGGATGAAATATTTCCAAACCACGGTATCGCCGACGACGATGTGGTCGGCGATCTGTCGATCGGAAAACGCCAGATGGTGGAGATCGCCCGGGCCTTCACGGTTACCGACGAACCGCTGCATCTTGTCATTCTTGACGAGCCTACTTCATCGCTGGACGCGGTAACGGCGCAGCAACTCCTGACCTTCATGCGCAAGGTTGTCGGCGAGGGCCGAAGCTGCATTCTGATTTCCCATTTGCTGGGGGAAATCCTGGGCTATTCCGATCGTATCGTTGTCATGCGTGACGGTGCGGTCGTCGCCGAAAAACCTGCTGGGGCATTCGATCGGAACTCGCTGGTGGCCGCCATGGGCGATGTGGCCGACGAGGATAAGATCGAGGCCCACGAACGGATCGAGAAGGCTCGTGGCGAGACGCCGGTTGTCGTCCGCGCCTGCCCGCAAACGGCGGGCAATGGGCGGGAGTTGATTGCTCATAAGGGCGAAATCGTTGGTCTGGCCGGTCTGGCCGGCCACGGTCAGACGCGCATGCTGCTGCAGATATACGATGCCGTGGGCAAACGGACCGCCTCTACGGATGTTGCAGGCCCGGTGTCGCTGGTCGCCGGCGACCGCCAGACCGATGGTATCTTCCACCTCTGGTCCATTGGCCAGAACGTTACTGTGCGCTCGCTACGTAGTATGGTGCGGGGGCTGCTAATTGATCCGGCCCGCGAAAAGGCGCAGGCCGAGGAATGGAAGGACCGGATCAAGATCAAGACCCCGGACATGGCTAACAATATTCTGTCTCTGTCCGGCGGCAACCAGCAGAAGGCACTGTTCGCCCGCGCGCTGGGGTCGGACGCTGAAATCGTGCTGATGGACGACCCCATGCGCGGTGTCGATATCGGCACCAAACTTGAAGTCTACGACCTGATTCGCCAGGAGGCCGAAGAAGGGCGGACTTTCTTGTGGTACACGACGGAAATGGATGAATTGCACAACTGCGATCATGTTTACGTGTTCAGGAACGGGCGCATCGTCGCGGAACTTTCCCGATCCGAACTGACGGAAGAAAAAGTGCTGCAGTCTTCTTTTGAGGAATCGGCCGCATCATGAAGAACTATCTGCTTAGTCCGAAATTCATGCGTAGCGCGCTGCCGGGGGTGTCGCTCGCCATATTGCTAATGGCGATTTTCTATACCCAGCCCAGGGCCATGAGCTATTTCGGGCTGAATCTGATGCTGCAATATACAGTGCCGATCGCGTTGGCGACGATCGCCCAGATGTTCATCCTCACGGTCAATGATCTGGATTTGTCGATCGGTCCCTTCGTGGGCTTGACCGCCTGTATCGGCGCGACCTTGCTGCAAACCGATCCGGTGTTCGGCGTCATGGCTCTGCTTGCCTGCATCGCGGCCTATGCCGGGCTTGGGGCGCTGATCCACTGGCGCAACCTGCCATCCATCGTGGTGACGCTGGGCATGTCTTTCGTCTGGCTGGGGATTGCCGTGCTGATCCTGCCGACGCCTGGCGGAACGGCGCCTGCCTGGATCAAGGCCATCATGGGTTTCAAGGTGACCTTTCAGCTGTTCGGCTACAATGTTGTCCCGCCTTTCCCGGTTTTCGCGGCCGCCATTATCGCCATCGTCGTTCATCTCGGGCTGATGCGTTCAAGCTATGGCGTCGTGCTGCGTGGGGCGGGGGGCAACCCGCGTGCGATCTCCCGGGCCGGATGGTCGATGCTTAAAATCAAGATGACGATGTTCGCCCTGGCCGGCCTGTTCGGTGTTCTGGCCGGGTTGTCGCTGATCGGGCTGACCTCGGCTGCCGATGCCCATATCGCGGACCGATACACGCTATACTCAATCGCCGGCGTGATCCTGGGCGGCGGGGAATTCGTCGGAGGCCGGGTTTCGCCTGCCGGCGCGGTGATTGGTGCCATGACGTTGACGCTGGCTGGATCTTTCCTGATCTTCCTGCGCATTTCGCCGGACTGGCAGGTCGGCGCGCAGGGCGGGATATTGATCCTGGTTCTTGCCCTCAGGGCCCTCATCAACTGGAGGGAAGCGCGATGACCGGAAATCTTGCTGGTATCCTGCGGAAACTGGGCGACAAACCCTGGATTTGGTCCTATCTGGGCATGATCCTGATCTGGCTGGCTACGGTGACTTACACCATGGGCCAGGGCGGCGGCAGTATTATCTCGGCAGCGCTGTCCTTCGCCACCTTCACGGTCATCGTCGGCATCGGACAGATGTTCGTCATCACCACCGGTCCCGGCAATGTGGACCTTTCGATCCCCGCGACCATCGCGCTTTCCGGCGCAATCTGCATGAAGGTCATGGACGGGTCCAATGCCATGTTGCCGGTTGGCGTGCTGATCGCGCTGGGGACCGGCATAGCGGTTGGCGCATTCAACTATATGCTGATCCGGGTTCTGCGGATTCCGCCTATTATCGCTACTCTTTCCGCCAGTTTCCTGATTCTTTCCACGGCAATCGCCTACGGGCGCGGACTCAAGATCAAGCCGCCGCCGCTACTGGCCGATTTCACCACGATGAAGATCGCGGGAATCCCATTGCTGGCGGTTTTCATCATCGTCTTTGCAATCCTGGCCAGTATCCTGCTGAACCGGACTCTCTATGGAAGGTCCGTGCTGGCGATCGGCCAGAATATGCGCGCGGCCTGGCTGGCGGGTATCAATGTGGAGCGAATCCGCTATGCGACCTATACGCTGAGCGCCATTCTGGCCGGGTTCTGCGGCCTGTTGCTGGCCGGTTTTTCTGGCGGCGCGTCGCTGGATATGGGTAGTGAATATCTGTTGGCCTCGATCGCCGTGGTGGTGATCGGCGGCACTTCCGTCGCTGGCGGCAAGTCGAACATTCCCGGAATATGGGGTGCGTCGCTATTCATGTTTCTGCTGGTCACCATGCTGAATACTTTCGGCGCCAGCGCGGGTATCCGGCTTATCATGACCGGCCTCATCATCGTCGCCGTCATCACCGTCGCCGGCGGCGACAAGCAACAGCGCTGATCAGACAGGGGAGAGAAAAATGGCCCTCGTTGGCGATTCGTATGAATATTACGACAGGCGTTTCCATGATCTGACGGTGCCCATCGCCGAGGTCGAGGAACTGTACAATGGATGCCGCTGGGCCGAGGGGCCGGTCTGGTTCAACGATGGCGGCTATCTGGTCTGGAGCGATATCCCCAACAACCGTTTGCTGCGCTGGGTGCCGGATCTGGGTGTCAGTGTATTCCGGGCCAATTCGAACTTTGCCAACGGTAACACCCGCGATCGCCAGGGGCGCCTCGTATCCTGCCATCACGGGGGCCGTAACGTGACCCGCACCGAACCCGATGGCTCGATCACGGTGATCGCGGATTCTTACCAGGGCAAGAAGTTGAATTCGCCCAACGACGTTGTGGTGAAATCGGATGGCAGCGTCTGGTTTACCGATCCCACCTACGGGATTATGTCGGATTACGAGGGCTATAAGGCCGAGTCCGAGCAGGGCGGCTGTTACGTCTATCGCGTCGATCCCGCAAGCGGCGAAATCGCTGTCGTCGCGGACGATTTCGTAAAACCTAACGGTCTCGCTTTCTCACCGGACGAAAGCATCCTTTATGTTGCCGATTCCGGATTCAGTCACGATCCAGAGGGGCCGCACCATATTCGCGCCTTCGACGTTGGGGGTGGGGGGAAGCTGAGTAACAGTCGCATTTTTGCCGATGTTGCGCCGGGAGTGCCGGACGGTTTCCGCCTGGATGCCGATGGTAATGTCTGGACCAGTTGCCAGGACGGTGTTATTTGCTTCGGCCCCGACGGCACGGCCCTGGGCAAGATTCGGATTCCGACCATGGTCGCGAACCTTACCTTCGGCGGCCCGCGCCGCAACCGCCTTTTCATCACCGCCACCAAGTCGCTTTACGCGGTTTATGTGGCGACTACGGGTGTACAGATTCCATGACCGAAACCGCTCCGCTGACTATTCGTCTCAACGCTGCCGACAATGTTGTCGTTGCCCGCGCGAAGGTCGAAGCAGGAACCGACATACCCGGTGAGGGCGTGGCCGCTGCCGAACCGATCCCGGCCGGACACAAGATTGCCACGACGCCCATCGCCGCCGGCGAGGCGATCCGAAAATACAATCAGGTTATCGGATTCGCGTCCGCCGATATCGCGGCCGGTGCCCATGTTCATACCCAAAATTGCGAGTTTCGCGCTTTCGAGCGGGATTACGCGTATGGCGCGGATACGCGGCCGACCGATTTCGTTCCGGAATCCGATCGGGCCAGCTTCCGTGGCATTGTGCGGGCGGACGGGCGCGTGGCGACGCGGAACTATATCGGCGTGCTGACCACGGTGAATTGCTCGGCGACCGCGGCGAAACATATAGCGCGCGCCTTTGAGGGCGATGCGCTGGCGGACTATCCGAATGTCGATGGCGTGGTCGCCTTTACCCACGGAACCGGTTGCGCGATGGCGCTGGACGGCGAGGGCTTCGATCTGTTGCAGCGGTTGATGTGGGGTTATGCGCGCCATCCCAACATGGCCGGCATATTGCTGGTGGGACTGGGATGCGAATCCAACCAGATCAAGTTTTTGCTCGACGCCTACGGCCTGGAGGAAGGGCCGGCTTTTCGCTACATGAATATTCAGGATACTGGCGGCACGCGGGCCACGGTGGAGGCGGGCGTGCGGATCATCAGCGAGATGTTGCCCGAGGCGAATCGCATTGAACGCCGGGACGTGTCGGCGGCGAATCTTTCCGTTGCCCTGCAATGCGGCGGGTCGGACGCCTATTCGGGCATTACGGCAAATCCCGCGCTGGGCGCGGCGGCCGACCTTGTGGTGCGCCATGGCGGCACGGCTATTCTGGCCGAGACGCCGGAAATTTATGGCGCGGAACATCTGCTGACGCGTCGCGCGGTTAGCCGTGCGGTCGGCGAAAAGCTGATCGAGCGCATCCGCTGGTGGGAGGATTATACCGCCCGTAACGGCGGATCGATGGATAAT
>JAOUMF010000388.1 GCA_029881615.1 Alphaproteobacteria bacterium
GCGCCGCGCCCTGGCGGCCCGGGAAATCATGCATCTGGTGCTGTTCACCGCGATGGCGATGTTTGCCGCGCGGCTGGTGCTGTGGCCGGCGCTGTTCTTCGTGCTGATCCTGCCCAAGGCGCTGCACCATGTCTGGACCGACATGAAGTCGCGCCACCCGGCGCTGCACCCGCTGCTGGGCGCCGCCGAGGAGTTTCGCACCATGATTGTCGCCATGGTGGTGCTGTTCGGCGTTGTGATGACCCTGGCCATTCCCCATGCCTTGGCGCCGCAACGGCTGGGCCTGTGCGAGGATTTGATGCCGGGGCTGGAAAAAGTCGCCGAACTGCGCCGGCCCGGGGACCGCATGTTCAACGATCCCACATCCGGCAGTTGCCTGTTGCTGGTCGATCCGAAGGCGAAACTTTTCATCGATCCGCGCTTCGATTTTTATGGCGGGGATTTTCTGGCCGAAGCCGCCGCAATCATGCGGACACAGCGGGACTGGCGCGAGGCTCTGAATCGCTGGGGCGTCGACAGCGTGACGATCCGCCGCGCATGGCCGCTCGCGGGTGCGCTGGACCGTGCGGAAGATTACGAAAAACTGTTCGATGACGGCGCGATCGCTTTCTATCGCAAGCGGGAAGCTGGTTGAGCCTCTTCGAAATCGGTATGCAGCCATATGAATGCGCTTCTGAAGCGACGGTCGGACTCCACCAGCCTGTGCTGAGGTGCGGCGATTTGGCCGGGAATAAAGCCGGCTCGGAAACGTATTTGAAACATCTATAATGAAACATGACTGCGCCGGACATGGCAGTCCGGCGTCTAGTATAAGGTTAAGTCGGTTACGGGATGTCCAAGCTGCCAGCGTACAGTTCGAATTGCGCCGCCGCGCGGTTGGCGGTGGTACGGTTTTCGCTTCGTCAGGATGCCCATCTTAGTCGCTTCACCGGACATCAAAGCGCCTTTCCGATAGACCTCGCTGCCAACGGCTGCCGGGCGGATTCTGCTCGGCATGTGGTGGCCGCGGGGATGGCGTTAATGGAATCTGTCTCGTAAGAAGGAAGTCGCCAACAATGTTCAGGCTGGTGCGATTTTTCGCCATTGCCAATGCGATCGCGCTGATTGGCGTTACCGCAATACTTTATGGATTGTATCGCCAGACGGCGGCGGACGAGATAATTCGAACGACACAACAGCATAATGTGGCGCTTGCCCGCGCCATCGCAAACGCCGTTATGCCCACCTACGAAAAAATGATCGGGCAGGAAACTTCTCGCGCTTCGGCGGCAGTGTCGGGCGGGGAACTTGCCGCGGAAATCGATGCCACGATCAGGCCTCTGGTGCGCGGGTTGCCGGTCGTCAAAGTGGTTATTTACGATAGCAACGAGCATATCGTCTATTCCTCGGCGGCGGACGAGATTGGCGCGATCGGTGCCGATAATGCCGAGGGTTTCCAGATCGCGCTGGGCGGCAAACCCGACAGCAAAACAGATTTCAGATATTATATAGACGCTTTTGGCGAACCGCTTGAGGACCGTCATGTCATAGAGACCTATATGCCGTTCGAATCCGAGAATGGAGCGGTGCTCGGCGTATTCGAGCTCTATTGCGACGTGACCGCCAAGGTTGAAGAGGTCGACAACATATCCATGGCCCTTCTGACCGGCCTGACGATAGTGTTTTCCCTGCTCTATGCGGGTCTGCTTATCGTGATCCGCCACGCGCAACGGGTCATCGCCGGTCAGTATGGTGAACTGGAGGCAAGCCGGGCCGATGCCGATGCGAAAAATCGGCGGCTGCTTGGGGAGATTGCTCATCGAAACCTGATCGAGGCGGATCTGCGCAGAGCAAGGGAAGAAGCGGAAATGGCCAGCCAGACCAAATCCCGCTTTCTCGCCAATATGAGCCACGAACTCCGGACGCCCCTGAATGCGGTTATCGGTTTTTCCGAGATCATAGCCGAACAGGTGCTGGGGAGCGTCAATCCGCCGCGTTACCGTGAATATGCGTCGGATATCAGGGAATCCGGCTGGCGTCTTCTCTCGCTGGTGGACGATATCCTGGACCTGTCGAAGATAGAGTCGGGGAGGGAAAAGCTGGACCTCGCGCCATTTGAAATTGCCGATGTCATGCATTCCGCCCGTAGAACGGTTGACGCCCCCATCCGGCGTAATGGAAACGAACTTATCGTGGAAGGCCTGGATGGGTTGGTCGAGATGACCTCGGACAAATCCAAGGTTTTGAGCATATTGACCAACCTTATCGGCAATGCGGCGAAATTCACCAGGAACGGCCGGATCGTCGTAAAAATCAGGCATGAAATGGACGGGGACTGGATAATTCTCGAGATTTCCGACACCGGTATCGGTATGCAAATCGACCGCATCGACGAGATGTTCGAAGATTTCACCCAGCATGATAACTTGATTAGCCGCACATACGGCGGCACGGGACTGGGGCTGGCCATTACACGGCGCTATTGCGAAATGCTGAGCGGTGAAATCAGGATCGATAGCGAAATCGGCAAGGGCACGATGGTTACGGTCCGTCTGCCTGTCAGAATGGTGGACGGCGACATTGCCACGGCCGCGGCCGAGTAGCCACATGTTGCGGCGGTACAAAGGTAGGTGTAAGAAGGTTTTCAGGACTGTTGCGGCGCGGCGCCCGCGATGGCTGTGCAGACAAGATTTGTACCGATAACAACAGCTCAACCGGGAACAGGAATCGTGTTTTCCAAGATATTGATTGCCAACCGGGGTGAAATCGCCTGCCGTGTAATCCGCACCGCGCGGCGCATGGGCATCGCGACGGTCGCCGTCTATTCCGACGCCGACGCCGGCGCGCTTCATGTGGAAATGGCGGACGAGGCCGTCCGCGTCGGGCCGGCCGCATCGGCGGAAAGCTACCTCGTCATCGACAATATCATGAAGGCGATTCGCGAAACCGGGGCGCAGGCGGTGCATCCCGGATATGGTTTTCTGTCGGAAAACGCAGCCTTTGCCAAGGCGCTGGAAAAGGAAAAGATTGCCTTCATCGGTCCCGGCATCAAGGCCATCGCCGCGATGGGCGACAAGATCGAGTCCAAGAAGCTGGCCCATGAAGCGGGGGTCAGCACGGTCCCCGGCTATATGGGAATCCTCAAGGACGGCAAGGAAGCCGTGAAGATCGCCAACGAAATCGGCTATCCGGTGATGATCAAGGCGTCGGCCGGCGGCGGCGGCAAGGGCATGCGCGTGGCGCGCAACGACGCCGAGGCCGAGGAAGGATTTCGGTCGGCGGTCAGCGAGGCAAAATCCAGCTTCGCCGACGACCGGGTTTTCGTCGAGAAGTTCATCGAGGATCCGCGACATATCGAGATTCAGCTGATTGCCGACGGGCATGGCAATGTTATCCATCTTGGCGAGCGCGAATGTTCCATTCAACGCCGGCACCAGAAGGTGATCGAGGAAGCGCCCTCGCCCTTCCTTGACGAGAAAACCCGCGCCGAGATGGGGGCGCAGGCGGTGGCGCTGGCCAAGGTGGTGGATTATCAATCCGCCGGCACG
>JAOUMF010000013.1 GCA_029881615.1 Alphaproteobacteria bacterium
GACTACCGAACATCACACCGATCTTCATGCGAATCTGGTTGATGAAGATAACCATGCAGCGGGACCGCGAAATCGAACCTGTCAGCTTGCGCAGAGCCTGGCTCATCAACCGGGCATGCAGACCGACATGGCTGTCGCCCATCTCGCCTTCCAACTCGGCGCGCGGCACGAGAGCGGCGACCGAATCGACCACCAGCACATCGATCGCACCGGAACGCACCAGCGTATCAACAATTTCCAGCGCCTGTTCACCTGCATCGGGCTGTGAAATCAGAAGATCGTCCAATTCCACGCCGAGCTTGCGGGCATAGGCCGGGTCGAGCGCATGTTCGGCGTCGATGAAGGCACATGTGCCCCCCTGCTTCTGCGCCGCCGCGACCACATGCAACGCCAATGTGGTTTTGCCGGAACTTTCCGGGCCATAAATCTCAATGACACGCCCGCGCGGCAAACCACCGATGCCCAGTGCTATATCCAACCCAAGCGATCCGGTCGAGACCGTCTCGATATCCACCGCCTGTTCCTGCTGGCCAAGGCGCATGATCGAGCCCTTGCCGAAGGAGCGCTCGATTTGGCCGAGCGCGGCATCCAGTGCCTTCTGTTTGTCCATTGTATCCTTGTCCACCAGGCGCAATGCAGTCTGCGACATCTTTCTGCCTCCGTTATTTCACAGCGTTTTGGGCGACGCAACAGCAGGCAGTGTACGTGTTTTGTTCTAGTTCGCAAGTTCTTTTTTTGTTCCCTACACGGCGCGGCGGGTTCAAGTCGGTGAATTAGCGAAAGAACATTTATAGTTCAATGCACTATGGTCTGTTACTGACCATCCGCACCGGAGGTTTGGGGATTTTTTTCGATGGCATCCTTTACCGCGCGGGCAAGCTGTTTCAGGCTGAACGGCTTGGACAGGAATCGGAGCCTGTCCAGCGACTCGACCTCCTTCAGCACGGATTCTTCCGTATAGCCGGAAATGCAAATGACAGGCAGGCCGGGCAGCAGCTTGCGAGCCTCGCGAATCACCTGGGCGCCATCGACGCGGGGCATCACCATGTCGGTGACCAGAAGGTCGTAGGGGCCGCCATCAAGCAGTTCCAGCGCGGCCTCGCCGGTCTTGGCCTCGATCACCTTGTAGCCCTTGTTACGCAGCGCACGGGCGCTGAACAGGCGTACGGGGTCTTCATCCTCGACAAGCAGCACGGTGCCGCCGCCGGTAAGGTCCGACGCAACATCGTCGGGCACGCCGTCGGCGGCCATCGACGCGGTCGCCTGCTGACGTCCGAGGAAGATGTCGAACACCGTACCCTTGCCTTCGCCCGGGCTGTCGACGAAAAGATACCCGCCAGTCTGCTTGATGATGCCGTAAACGGTAGACAGGCCCAGCCCGGTTCCCGAGCCCACTTCCTTGGTCGTAAAGAAAGGCTCGAAGATGCGGGCGAAATTTTCCTTGGGAATGCCCATTCCGGTATCGCGAACCGATATCTGTACATACTCGCCGGCCGGCATAACCTCGCCATGAGCCTGATGGGCCTGTGTGGTAACGGCGTTTTTCGTTTCGATGGTCAGGGTACCGCCGCCGCCCATGGCGTCACGGGCGTTGACCGCCAGATTGATGATGACCTGCTCCAGTTGGCCCTGATCGCCCTTCACCAGCCCCAGATCGCGGCCATGCACCATGGACAGCTCGGTTTTTTCACCCAGCAACCGGCGTAACAGGTTCGACAGTTCCGCCAGCACCTCGGTTACATTCAACAATCTCGGCTGCAACGTCTGCTGTCGAGAAAAAGCCAGCAACTGACGCACAAGGGCCGCCGCCCGGTTGGCATTCTGCTTGATCTGCATGATGTCGGCAAAGGACTGGTCGCCAGGCCGGTGCCGCTGCAGCAAAAGATCACAGAACCCGATCATGGCGGTCAGCACATTGTTGAAATCATGCGCGATACCGCCAGCGAGCTGCCCCACTGCCTGCATCTTTTGCGACTGCGCCAGCTGGGTTTCCAGCATCTTCTGCTCGGTATTATCGATAACCAGAAGAACAAGACCTGTCGGACGCCCGAGATCGTCCTGCAGTTTGCCCGCGAAAATAGATGTTACCGCTTCGCTGGGCCCCTTGATTCGCACCTCCAGCGACTTGGCGGCCGACTCGCCCTGCAGGATGGACTGCAATTCTCCCGCAATGACCGCCTGCTCGCTCTCGCTGACATAATCCAGGACAGCCCGGCCCGTAACGCTGCTGTCGCTGATGAGTTGTTCGAAGGTTTGATTGCAGTCGCCAATTCGCAATCGCCGGTCAACCAACGCGACCCCGACCGGCATTTCCTGAAACAGTCGCTGAAATCGCTGCGCCGCGCTGCCGGCCGGCCCAACGGGTCGCGCAGCGCCATATATCCGCGCCTCATCGTTTTCATTTACCAGCGCATTGGATATCTGCAGGTCATGAATCCGATCCCCGGATCCGTTGATGCTGATCATGCCAACACCAGGACGCATCGAATCGTCCAAGCTATCCTTGACCAGTACATCTCCGATTCGCAGTCCCGAGCCCACTATCGTCTCTATATCGCGGCCCATCCACGCGGCCATGGTCGGGTTGACGTAAAGAAACCTGCCATCGGCAGCCAGCGTATAAAGCCCGGCTGACGAGCTTCTGCCATGCGCTTCAATGCGGTCGCGCCACAAATCCAGCCCTGTTTCACGATTATCCAATCGATGCAAACGCCAGAGACGCCGGACCGCATCAACCGAATTCACCGAGATTTCATATGTAACGTCGGCAATTGTCACGATCCGCGCGCCATGTCCATCGCCCGCCGATAGCGACTCGACGCTCGACGAAACCTCTCCCCCCAATGCCAACAAGCCGGAAAGCGAGGAATCGGCGTCCTCGCCGATGGAAAGCAACGACCGCATGGATTTGTTCGCATATGCAGGCTGATCTGCCCCGGCCTCCAGCAACAAGGCATCCTGATCGCGATCCAGAATCGCCGCCATATCGGCGTTGCCGGACGACGCGATATTCAACGCCCGCATCAGGCGACTCAGCAATAATCCGGTAACGATCACCGCGAATGACAAGGCCACCGCAATAGCCACCAGGATCCAGGTGGCAGGTTCCCGCCAGCCCTGGACGAAACCCAGGCCAAGCAAGATGGACGGCACCACAAAGGAGAGAAACAGAATCAATCCCACGGTACGTTTGGCAAACTTTTCGCTATCCGGCGTCCGCGGGTCCATTCTTTCCTGCATCCAGAACCGATCCGGGTTCCCCGGAATTGCATAGCGATCCAACAACAAGGTGAATCGGCTCTATCTTCAATGTCGGGCGGATCTACACGATCGATCGCGAGTGCGATCAACCACCATCCACTCCAGGCCAAACAAAACGGCGCCAAAGGCGACCGTGCACGCAGTGTGCCACAGCGCGCCTAAGTCGCACAGCATGATTTTCCGCTATAGTTAAAAAAAGCTGACGTTGGCCCCACCACCAACCGGCCCTGATCTCGGGCCATGCCGTTATATCGCGTCGGATCAACTTCCGTTGAGCGATTTCGGACCAGTCTTACGATCGTACAGCAACAGATTGCGCGGCCGACCGCTGGCATTCGGATCGTAATGGGTCAGCGGCGAATAATCGCCCTGAAAACTTTCGCCTTCCTCGGTGATCAGCGGGATGGTGTTGTCGGGCGAAACCGCAACATGAGACCCCACCATGGCCGGCACGACCAGAACCTCGCCGCTTGGCGATATAGTCTGCATGGTAGCACCCTCCGTGGCGCCTACCAGCATATTTCCGAAACTGCCGCCTTCTTGCTGAACATCCAGAACGATCTTCGAACTTTCACGGAAATGCCGGATATAAGCATTCTGGGGAACGGTAAGATTGACGATCAGATTACCGCTGGCACTGGAAGCGCTGGGCGACCCGAATGAGGGTTTCGGCAATGCAGCATCCAGTTCCTGCAGATCCACATCCGCAGGTCTGTCGAATCGCATGGACACCGACCGCCCGTCACGGGCCACCGTATATTCAACCTTGTCCGGCCAATCAAAAACCAGGCGCGTGAACCCCGGGTGACGCCCTACATTGACCCGTAATCCACCGCTAGCCGCGGCGACCTTTCGCAAGGTTGGGGCCGCGGCGACCTCTCGCCGCAGATCGACCACCACCGATGCGCCGGTCGCAAAACTGTCGACGCTAAATTTCCCGGTCAAACCGAACCTGGCCACTTTGCCTTGCTGGGTAAGTTCCGCGCTGGTGACATAGTCACCGAGATATTTAACCACACGGTCGAGATCGCCCTGCATGGGCCTGGAAAATTCCACAATCAATGAACCGCCCTCAACCCGGGCCGAATGCCTGACCGGTTTTTCCCAGTCAAAAACGATTCGGCCGTAGGTCGATTTCGACCAACCGCGAGCCTGTACGTTTTCCTGCGCCGCGGCAGGAAGAACGACAAACATAAGCGCGGCCAGAAAAACCGGCAATCCTGCGCTATGGAATCTCAACCGACGGAATCTCAAACGATTTTCTCCGTGATCGTGGCGCCTGCAATCAAACCAGCTTTGCAACGGTGCCTATCAGCCAAACCGCCGACTCCGGCATCAAGGCCAAACCGCCCCATGCCCTTGTCCGCTTCGGCTGTATCCCTGGTCCATATTTCCAGACCCTGGCACACCGCTGTTAATGACTGCCTCAGAACGGACCTAAAACGCTGGTCAGCTTCGCTTTGAGAGTCTGCGCATTGAACGGCTTGACTATATAATTGCTGACCCCGGCCTCTTTGGCCGCGACAACATTCTCAATCTTGCTCTCGGCTGTAATGATTATGAAGGGCACCGCGCGCAGCCTGTCGTCCGCACGCACTTCCTTCAATAATTGAAGACCAGTCATCGGCTCCATATTCCAGTCGGATATCACCAGGTCAAATTCGCCCTCACGCAGCTTGCCCAAGGCCTCGCTGCCGTCGGTCGCCTCCTCGACGTTGGTGAAACCCAGCTGTTTAAGCAGGTTCCTAATGATCTTCAGCATGGTCCTGTAGTCATCGACTATCAGGATCGGCATATTGTAATCGACGGCCATCTCCACTCCACTCCTGCGATCCGCTCAGCGTCGAAACCTTGTGCTTTCGAATCTGGGGATCATAAAAAAGCACCCCACCGGTTAAATCCCGGTTAATTCCTACGCAATTCTATATCGATTAACGAAATAACCGTGACTCCGGCCACGGCACAGCCTGATAAACACGAGAAACAATAAACAGACAGATTAACTGAAAGGCAACCGACAGCGCCGAAAAAACTCTAAAAAAGCAGAACAAATAATGGAGTTTCCGACCGCTCGCGTCGCTTCCGGTCATCCCTCAATCGTCACGATGAGTACGTTCCATCCGTTCGTGACGCTCCTGGGCTTCCAAGCTCAATGTTGCAATTGGCCGCGCTTCGAGACGACGCAAGGATATTGGCTCGTTCGTTTCTTCGCAATAACCGTAACTTCCTTCATCGATTCGGCGTAACGCTTCATCGATCTTTGAAATCAGTTTTCTTTCCCGATCACGAGTCCGCAGTTCCACCGCCCGATCAGTTTCCCGCGTCGCCCGATCGGCAAGATCCGGCTCCGCAAGATTCTCATTCTGCAAGCTGCTGAGTGTTTCGCTGGATTCATCGAGCAGTTCGGTCCGCCAGCGCAACAGCTTCTGCCGGAAATATTCCAGCTGCATCGGGTTCATGAACTCTTCACCATCGCTGGGTTTATAGTCAGGAGGAAGAAGAGGTGACATGCGCTGCTCCTTGCAAACCTACCAATTTTAGTGCGCGGAGTATATGTATCGCGAGCCTACACATCAAGCTGAAAAAAATCTTTATTTTCAATGGTATAAAGAGAAATCAACAAAATGCGCCGCAAACCCGGCCGGGGTTTCGGGGCCAAATTTGTTAGCGGACGTTCGTTCCAGATCGATAGCCAGGGCGCCATTCCAGTCGTCGCCCGACCAACATCAGGCGGCCTTTCATGAAACATCGATCTGAAAACAATTATGCGCCACTGCCCAGCCAAACGGGGCGTTTGCCGGCTTATCCCTGGCAATAAATACAGGAGATATGCCCCACTGTTCCCGCAGGAAAAGAATCGGCGGCAGGTTTCCTACGACCGAAACCATATATTGATAACGTTATATTGCTGCCTTGCGTCTCACGAACCGATCCTCATTTCAAAAAACAAAAATTTTCGCCTACAAGACGCGAAAAATGCAATCTTTTCAATAAATCAAGGCAAACTGCCGACTTGCCCCTACCGTAACCGCCCGAACATTGCCATCCGCCGTGGGAAAAGGTCTGCCACAAAATTTAGTTTAGCCATTTCTTAAGCGTTTTGAGGAATATTGGACAGCGGTCGCCCGTGACGCACAGACGATGAGGATCGGCCGGTCGATTTATTGAGCCATTGTTTGAACCTGTCAGGGTTCGAAATTGATATTTCAGTAATACAGGCAGCCCATCACATGACTTTAGACGATCTGCCCGCACCGAATACCAAGCGCTGGGTCATCCGCAGGAAAGCTCAGGTTGTTGTGGCCGTTCGGTCGGGCATCATCAGCCTTAACGACGCCTGCAGCAGGTATAACCTGTCGATCGAGGAGTTCCTTTCATGGCAACGCCTGATTGACCGCCATGGCATCGGTGGCCTGCGCGCGACACGAATCCAGCAATATCGGGAAGCCAGCGAAACCCATTAACCGCTGTGCGGTATGCCCGCGCCCTAGGCTAACTTATCCTATCAGGGTGCCAGAAAACAGTGAGGCCGCACGGGAAACCCGCGCGGCCTCAATTGCGTTAGGCGATCGGCAAGTTAACCGCGCTGAGCACGCACTATGCGAATATGTTCCACTTGGCCGCGCCCCCGCCCCTTGCCGACAGCAACAGGCACACGGTCATAACCGTCGCGAACATTCTCGCTTTCCTTCAGGAAGGCGCGCGCGGCGAGCATCGCCGTTTCAGTTTCCTGTATCTGGCGATCGATATCATCAAGCGATTTCTGCAACGTAACGCGACGATCTTCCACAGAAGCATTGCCGCCGGCGAATCCCGAAGCAATACGATCTACCGAAGACGCAAGATGCACCCTTAAATCATTAAGATCACGGAGCTTGCGGCGCTTTTCGTCATATTCGAACTGGCGCGCCTGAATTTCATGTTCGCGAACAGTCATTTTGCTTAACCCCGAAAAAATCCAGATGGGCCTGCAGACCATTACGGTAGATCGGAAAATCGCCAGACGTAGGGTGAATTACCACCAACCCCTGCCAAATCATCCATTATTCCCTAACGGCCGCAACCCAACTACAAATTCGACATAAAATCCGACCTTGGTCACCAGCCCGTCATCGGCCTGGACCACATGGCCCCTAAAATATCCCGCCCCTGATAAACAAGTTCACGAGCCTGAAATATCGTATGATTTTGCCTAGAATAATTTAACATCAGGTAAAAAAATGTGCTAACAGGCTTGATCTTTTAAGAAAACCTTTACATTTTTTAATCAAAATGGTTAACCAATGGTACTGGACCCGCGCGGGAGTGAATAAGAATGAGAGTTCTTCTTGTTGAAGATGATACATCGGTAGCCGGAAGCATCGTTACGATGCTTCGTTCGGAAGGCTTCGTAGTGGACACGACGGATCTGGGCGAGGATGGCCTGGAAATCGGCAAAATCTATGATTACGACATTATTCTTTTAGACCTTATGCTGCCTGACATTGACGGCTACGAGGTATTGCACCGCCTCAGGGCGGCCAAGGTGGATACGCCTATTCTTATTCTGTCCGGTCTGACGGATATGCAACACAAGGTTAAGGGCCTCGGTATCGGCGCCGATGACTACCTGACCAAACCCTTCCACAAAAGCGAACTCGTCGCCCGCATTCAGGCCATCATCCGGCGTTCAAAAGGGCATTCCCAATCGGTTATCTCGGCCGGCCGACTGTCGGTCAACCTGGATACGCGTACCGTGGAAATCGATGGACAGCCAGTACATCTCACCGGCAAGGAATATGCGATTCTCGAGCTTCTTGCGCTTCGTAAAGGAACGACCCTGACCAAGGAAATGTTCCTCAACCATTTGTATGGTGGAATCGATGAGCCGGAATTGAAAATCATCGACGTTTTCGTTTGCAAATTGCGCAAGAAATTATCTTCGGCGACCGGGGACGAAAGTTACATCGAAACCGTCTGGGGCCGCGGCTATGTGCTGCGCGAACCCAATACGCCGCTGACCAAGAATACGGATGCAGAGGAAGTCCACAAGGACGAAATAACCGCCTAAGCAGTTATCCCAAAAGAAAAATTTGGTCATTAACAGTGAAAGCCGGCCGTCATAGACGGTCGGCTTTCACTGTTAAAACGGTACCGGTTAATCAGGCGTTGGACGCGTAACTCGCAGGGGCTTGCCCCTGGCCACGACCGCCGCCACGCACGCATGAATACATACCGCGATGCTCGCTTACCGGTTGGAATTTTTCGGTCACGCCCATCACCGTTTCCGCACCGCCCATATAAAGAATGCCATCGTCGGGCATCAGCTTCGAGACATTGTCCAACACCCGCGATTTTGTCGGGGGATCCAGATAAATCAATACATTCCGGCAAAAAACAACGTCGAACTGACCCAGGCTGGTTGGGTCATTCAAAAGATTGAATTCCCGATATTCGACCATGCTGCGAATCGACGGGTCGATTTCCCATTTGTCGCCCGCCTGCCGGAAATATTTCATCAACATGGCAATGGGCAAGCCACGTTGCACCTCGAACTGAGTATAAAGCCCGGCCCGAGCCTTATCGAGCATGGTGCGGGAAATGTCGGTCGCCTGAATATCGATACGCCAGTCATCCAGGATACTTCCCATTCCCTTGAGAATCATAGCGATGGAATAGGGCTCCTGCCCGCTTGAACTGGCGGCGCTCCATATCCGAATATGCCGTTTGTCCTTGCGGCTCTCCAACAACCTCGGCAGAACCACCTTCTCTAGCTGTTCAAACGGGGTTTGATCCCGAAAAAACAAGGTTTCGTTGGTAGTCATGGCTTCCGTTATCTCTCTTAGCAATTCTTCGTTCGGCCCAACACGCACCGAGGCGGCCAGCCCGTCAATGTCATTCATTCCCCATTTACGGGCGACCGCCATCAGGCGATTTTCCAACAAATACGCCTTGTCGGGAGAAAGAGACAAACCCGACCTGCTCTTTACAATTCCGCAAAGAAGCTCAAAATCTTCTGTCTTAATCATGCGGCATTCCGCATGATAAATTTACGTACATGTCCGCCGATCTGATCGATCGGCAACACCGCGCTACACAGCCCGCGGGTCGCAACAGCGCCCGGCATGCCCCAGACAATGCTGGTCAATTCATCCTGCGCGATCACTGTTCCCCCGGCATCGACGACTGCCTGGCTTCCAAGCATTCCGTCCGATCCCATTCCAGTCAAAATAACATTAAGAATACGGCTGCCATACAGTTCAACCACGCTACGCAGCATGGGGTCGACGGCCGGTCTGCAAAAATTCACCGGCGGATCCTGATTTATCGCTATCGTCGGCCTGTCATTACGAACCTTGACCAGCATATGATAGTCGCCAGGGGCTATATAAACCTGGCCACGCTCAAGCGGTTCACCGTCTTCCGCTTCCTTGCACGGCAGGCCCGACCCCCGGGCCGCATGTTCGGCCAGAATTTTCGTGAACGTCGGCGGCATATGTTGCGTAATCAGGATCGGCACGCCGGGATTGGGCCCGATATCGCGCAGCACCTGAAAAAGCGCCTGCGGCCCGCCGGTCGAACTACCTATCGTAATGATTTCGGGCCGTGTTTTCCCGGCCGCCCTGAGAACGATTTCCTTCGGTTCTGGCCTGGTAAAGATACGGGCATCGTCCATTTCCTTCGTGCTACGTTCAATGACGCGCACTTTCGGACGGCCCGGACGGACCGACGGACGATACTGGCGATCTGATGGCCGCGACGAAGGCTTGTAATCGGGACTCGGTGCGATACGCCGCGGGGGCGCCATTTCAACCGCCTTGGCGGGACGCCCGGACTCCCTGGTCGCATAACCCAGCGCAATGACTTTTTCGACGAGCTGCCGATTAAATGCCTCCATCGAACCCAACCCGTGGGCACTGGTAGGCTTGGTCAGATAATCGGCTGCGCCGCGCTCCAGCGCCTTAAGCGAAATTTCCGCATTTTTCTCGGTTAATGTCGAAGCGACGATAACCTGAATCCCAGGCCTCGCCTCCATTAACAGCGGCAATGCCGTCAAACCATCCATGCGCGGCATTTCGATATCAAGGATAACCACATCAACCGGGCTACGGCGCAAGGCGTTAACCGCCATCTGTCCATCGCTAACGGACGAAACGACTTCAACATCCGGCTGGGTTTCAAGCAGCCGGGTCAACAAACCGCGGACGACCGAGGAGTCATCGACGATCATCACCCGCAGCGGCTGATTCTCCACCGTTCCGTCCTGTCCGGTCCCTGTTGACGTGCCATTGGTCATTTAAAGCAGACCTACCTGGGAAAATTTGCTCTGAATGATTTCGCTGTCGAACGGCTTCATTATGTATTCGTCAGCGCCAGCCTTGATCGCTTCCTGAATATGCTCCAGGTCGTTCTTGGTTGTGCAAAACACCACCTTGGGCTTTTCTCCACCAGGGAGTTGACGCAAGGCGTAAAGAAATTCGAGGCCATCCATAACCGGCATATGCCAGTCAAGAAGTACCGCATCGGGCATCACCTGGTTGCAGCAATCTATCGCGACCTGACCGTCTTCTGCCTCAACGACATCAAACTCCAGCTCTTCCATAATCTTGCGGGCAACCATTCGTATAACCCGTGAGTCATCGACCACGAGGCAGGATTTCATCTCCAACTCCGCTCAGTAATTAGAGGTCCAGTTTTATTCGACGTACCCAAACTATTACCTGTCCACCAGAACATCTATCTTTTTTTCCCTTGGTCCTTGCAGACCACCCATGAGCCGGAATTTCCGGAGTTACCAATCATAGCCCGTGCAAGGATCGGGCCATAAATCGCCAAAGACCACGTCAATCGTCATCCACGTTCGCTAATTCGGGATAAAGTGTGGTTTCCAGCGTGCGGAGCAAGGTGTCGCGATCGAATTTTCCGACATAATCGTCAAACCCGACATCGTGGCCCCTTTGCAAATGATCGATCGAGGTATAGGCCGAAAGTGCGATCAGGGGCACATGCGACCAGCGTTCGCTGGCCCGTACCGCTTGGGCAAATTCAAATCCATTCATACCGGGAAGTTCGATATCACTGAGAATGATATCGAAATCACGGCCATCCTCATAAAGTTCCATCGCACGATCCGCCGAGTCGACCGTGGTCACGAAGTACCCGGCAACCGACAATAGCGGCGACAGCAGATTACGGAAGAACGCACTGTCATCGATCAGCAGTACGCGGCTCTTGCGACGGCTCTGCTCCAGTGTCGTCGTCTCGCCGCCGTGCGGCACGAACCAATCGCCGTAAGCTTGCGTCAGGTAATAGCTGGTATCGACAATGTCCGTCGCCTCGCCATCGATGATGGCACTGCCCAGCATACCCGGACGTTCGGTGGTCAGTTCGATCGACAGGCGATCCTCGACGATGTCGACGATCTCGTCGACCAACAGCCCCATCGAACGATCGCGATCGGCGAAAACAATCGCCGACTGACGGCCTGTCCGCGAGATTTCGCCATCGGCACGCAACGGCAACAACGGCATCAGGCCACCACGATACTGAACCACCAGCTGGCCATTGGAAATTTCGACCTCATCCAGATCAATTTCCTCAAGGCGCGCGACCAGAGCCAACGGCACCGCCATCGGCGTGTCGTCACCGGCATGGAACAGCAACAGCGGCACGCGATCGTCCGCCTCTTCATCCACCTGGGTTGCCAATTCGGCCGCCGCGGTCTCCGCAACGGTGATTTCACCGATATCCGAGGCGATACCATTGGGGTCCAGGATCATGATGACGCTACCATCGCCAAGGATCGTGTTGCCGGAAAACAGCGTGATATTCCTGAGCAGGGACGAAACCGGCTTAACAACGATTTCCTCGGTATCGAACACCTTGTCGACAATGATGCCGAACGAGAAGTTGCCGACCTGGGTAACGATCACAAAACGATCCTCGTCAACCGAATCCAGCTCCGCACCCAGCCTGAGTTGCTGACGCAGCGACGTCAACGGCAGCAAGCGGTTGCGCAAACGCAAAACCGGTGTCCCGTGAATGTCCTCGATACGGTATTCACTACCACGCCCGGTACGGACCAGCTCTACAACGCTGATCTGCGGTACCGCGAAGCGCTCGCCGCCCGCCTCGACGATCAGCGCCGAAACGATGGCCAATGTCAGCGGGATCTTGATGATGAAGGTCGTGCCACGGCCCTGCAACGATTTCAGCTCGATCGTGCCGCCGATTTTTTCGATGTTGGTCTTGACCACATCCATGCCGACGCCACGCCCGGAAACCGAGGTCACATTGGCCGCGGTGGAAAAACCTGCGCGCATGATAAATTGCTGGATGGCCTGATCGGACATGACATCCAGTTCGGCCTCCGTCGCCAACCCAAGGGCCAGCGCCTTGCCTTTGATCTTCTCAACCGACAGGCCTTTGCCATCGTCGGTAATCTCGATGATGATATGGCCACCCTCGTGGAACGCATTAAGGGTGATGGTGCCGGTTTCGGGTTTGCCCGACGAACGCCGCTCCGCCGGCATTTCGATACCATGGTCACAGGAATTGCGAACCATATGGGTCAGCGGATCGCGGATCAGTTCCAGAACCTGCCGGTCCAGTTCTGTCTCCGCACCGATCATCTGCAGATTGACCTTCTTGGACAGTTCCAGCGAAAGGTCGCGCACGATACGCGGCAACTTGGCCCAGGCATTCCCGATCGGCTGCATGCGCGTCTTCATGACGCTTTCCTGCAGTTCCGTCGTTACATGGCTCAAACGCTGCAGCGGCGTTGAAAATTCGCTGTCGTCGCGAGCGCGCAAGATCTGCAACAGCTGATTACGCGTCAGCACCAGCTCGGACACCATGGTCATCAGGTTTTCCAGAAGATCGACGCTGACGCGGATCGTCTGACTCGCGACACCTGAACCGGCCACGTGATCATCCCCGAGATCGGGAGACAGACCAGTCTGGCTGACCCTGGTGGGCACCTGATCGAACAT
>JAOUMF010000014.1 GCA_029881615.1 Alphaproteobacteria bacterium
GATGATCCAGCCGGCGGCCAGCAGCGCCAGGCTGACGAGCACGGCTGTCATGGGGGTGAGGTCGAGCACGCCCCGGTCGATCAGATAGAGGTCGGCGCTGGTATAATAGACCGCCGCCAACAGCAGGAAACCGCTAAACCATGTGGCGTATGCCTCCCATTTGAACCAGGTAAGCTCTTCCGGCATTTCCACCGGGGCAACCAGATATTTCCGCATCTGATAGAAGCCGCCGCCGTGAACCTGCCAGGCCTCGCCGCCGACACCCTCGGGCAATCCGTCGCGCTTGCGCAGGCTGAGATCGAGATGGATGAAATAGAAGGATGAGCCAATCCAGGCGATGCCGGCGATGACATGTGTCCAGCGCAGCATCATGCCGATCCATTCGGTGACGAGTGCGTCCATGGCGTTTACTCCCAGAAGTCCTGTTCCTAGCCCACCTTGCTACCGGCTGGGCGTCGGTGGCGCTAGCCCCGCCAATTCGTATCACTTTCAAATAAAACCAAATAGTGGCATGGTTGCCGCCGGGTAGGGAAACAATGGCACTTCTGGATAATATACGGGTATTTGTGCGAGTGGTCGAACTCGGCAGCTTTTCGGCGGCCGGGCGAAATCTGCGTCTGTCGCCGGCCGTGGTCAGTCATCGCATACAGCAACTTGAAGGCCATGTTGGCGTGCGTCTGCTTAACCGGACCACCCGGCAGGTGCAGCCGACTGAACAGGGAATGCTCTATTACGAAGCCTGCCTGGAGGTCTTGCGAGCGGTGGAACAGGCCGAAACCAGCGTGGCCGGGGCCGGCGCGGCGCCACGCGGTACGTTGAAGGTTACCGCGCCGCTGGTATTCGGGCGCCGGATTCTGGCGCCGCTGGTTCCCGAATTTCAGGCGGCCGCGCCCAATGTCGAGGTGCAGGTGCGGATGTCGGATCATTTGCTCGACCTTATCAAGGAAGGCGTCGATGCCGCGGTGCGGCTATCGGTGCCGGCGGATTCCAGCCTGGTGATTCGCAAGATCGCGGATTGTCCGCGTGTACTCTGCGCCGCGCCATCCTATATCGAGACCCATGGCGCGCCCGCGACTCCGGACGATTTGAAGAACCATAACTGCCTGCTGCTGCGCTTTTCGGGATCGAAACAGTTCCGCTGGACACTGAACAGCCCCAAGGGCCCTGTCACGCTGAATGTCGGGGGACGCATGGATGCCGACGACAGCGATGTGCTGACCCAGTGGGCGGTTGGCGGCCATGGCATTATCATGAAGCCGGTTTGGGAAGTGGCGGATGATCTGCGCGCCGGGCGCCTTATACCGTTGATGACGGATTTTCCGCCCGAGCCGTTGACGCTGGGTGTGCTTTATCCCCATCGCCGTCTGTTGCCGGCGAAAGTGCGGGCCTTTGCCGATTTCCTGGTAGAGCGCGTGACACCGATAATGGCCAAGGCGACCGAGGGGCTGGATCAGGCCTTCGCCAAATAGAATCCGGCCGCGAGGATCGCGCCCCGCGGCCGGCTTTTCTATCAGCTCTGGACGCCCTGGACGTACCAGTCCATGGTCGCCATCTTGTCGTCGGTCAGTGATTGGCCGGCGGGCAGCATTTCCTTGCCTTCCTGATTCTTGATCGGTCCCGCGAAGGCGTGCATCGACCCGTCGGTAATGCCCTTGCGCACCTTTTCGGCGGCGGCCTTTGCGGCGTCTGTGATCTCGCTGCCATAGGGCGCGATTTTCACCATGCCTTCCTTCATGCCGTACCAGATGTTCTGGGATTTCCAGCTGCCATCCATGACGGCCTGTACGCGGTTGATGTAGTATTCGGACCAGTCATCCAGGATAGCGGTCAACTGCGCGCGCGGCGCATAGGCCTTCATGTCGGAAGCCTGACCGAAGCCCCACACGCCGCGGTTTTCGGCCACCTGCAGCGGCGCCGGGCTGTCGGTATGCTGGGTGATCATGTCGGCGCCCTGATCGATCAGGGTCTTGGTCGCGTCGCTTTCCTTGCCGGGATCGTACCAGCTATTGACCCAGACAACCTTGGTCTTGAAGTCCGGATTGACCTTCTGGGCGGCCAGGGTGAAGGCGTTGATGCCCATCACCACCTCGGGGATCGGGAACGAGGCGATATAACCGGCGACGCCGCTTTTCGACATATGGCCGGCGATAGTGCCGATCACCGCGCGACCCTGATGGAAGCGAGCGTTATAGACGCTGACATTCGGCGCTGTCTTGTAGCCGGTCGCATGCTCGAACTTCACCTTCGGGAACTGTTTTGCGACCTTGATGGTCGGGTTCATGAAACCGAACGATGTGGTGAAGATCAGGTTGTGGCCGCTGCTGGCAAGCTGGCGGATGACGCGCTCTGAATCGGGACCCTCGGCAACGTTTTCGACGAAGGTGGTCTTCACCTTGTCGCCGAATTTCGCCTCGACCGCCTTGCGGCCCAGATCGTGGCCATGGGTCCAGCCATGGTCGCCGACCGGCCCGACATAGACGAAGCCTACCTTGACCTGTTCGGCCCCGAACGCCAGCGGGGCGCCCAGTGTTACCGCGGCGGCCGATGAACCGGCCAGGAATGTACGTCGTGTAAAGTTGAAGTCGCTCATTAAATAGTCTCCCTGTTCATGGATATGTTGGCGGCTACTCAAAAGGGATTCGGGCCCCCGGTCAAGAGGCAGGTCGGAAAGGTTTGCCCAGACAGGCCGGCGCGTTCAATCGCGTCCGCCATGGACCCGCGGAAATGATCGTCAAAACCAGGATCGTCGCTACATAGGGCAGCATCGACATCACCTGGGAAGGCACGTCGAACCAGTCGGCGGCCTGGGACGCGAGTTGAAGGATTGTCACGCCGCCAAACAGGTAGGCGCCGAACAATACGCGCCATGGTCTCCAGGTCGCGAATACGACCAGCGCCAGCGCGATCCAGCCGCGCCCGGCGGTCATGTTTTCGATCCACAGCGGTGTATAGCTGAGCGACAGGAAGGCCCCCGCCAGGCCGGCCATCAACCCGCCGAACAGCACCGCCATGTAGCGAACCCTGATCACGTCGTAGCCGATTGAATGAGCGGACTCATCCGACTCGCCAACAGCGCGGAGGATCATGCCGGGGCGGCTGCGCTTCAGAAACCACGCGACGCCGCCGGTCAGTGCGATCGAGGCGTAGATCAAGATGTCGTGGCCGAATAGCAGCGGGCCGATTACAGGTATTGTCGTGATGCCCGGGATATTCAGTTTCGGCAGGGGTTCGATGGCGATGCCGACGAAACCCGCGCCGACCAGCGAACTGAGCCCGATGCCGAAAATCGTCAGCGCCAGGCCGGTGGCGACCTGATTGGCCATCAGCGACAGGGTAAGGACCCCGAAGGTGAAGGCCATCGCCATGCCGGCCGCCATTGCGCAAATGATGCCCAACGTGGCGCTGCCGGTGGTCACGGTCACCGCGAATCCGGTCACGGCGCCGGCCAGCATCATGCCTTCCACGCCCAGGTTCAACACGCCCGACCGCTCAACGACAAGTTCTCCAAGCGCCGCCAGCAACAGCGGCGTGGCCGCGCTGACGACGGTGATAAGGCCGAGGACGAGGGCGTCGTTCATGGGGCCAGCGCCTCCTTGCGCTTTGCTGTATGGGCCTCGAAGCGAATTCTGTAGCGGGCCAGGAAGTCGGAGGCCAGCAGGAAGAACAATAGCAAACCCTGGAACACGCCGGTGACCGCCTGTGGCATGCCGGCCTCCACCTGGGCGTTCTCGCCACCGATATAGGACAGCGCCATGATAAGGCCCGCGCCGATAATGCCGATCGGATGCAGCCGCCCCAGGAAGGCGACGATGATCGCGGTAAAGCCATAGCCGGGCGATATGGACGGGATCAACTGGCCGATCGGACCGGCCACCTCGAACAGCCCGGCCAGCCCGGCCAGTCCGCCGCTGGTCAGCAACGACAGCCAGATCATCCGTTTGCGGCTGAAACCTGCAAAGGCCGCCGCCGCCGGGGCCTGGCCCACCACGCGAATTTGAAACCCGATGATGGTGCGGGTCATCAATACCCAGCCGGTCACTGCCACCAGCAGCGCAACGATAACGCCCAGATGCAGCCTGGTGCCTTCCAGAACGATTGGCAGGGTCGCGGATTCCGCGAACATTTCCGATTGTGGGAAGTTAAAGCCCATGGGGTCTTTCCAGGGGCCGAAGACCAGCGTGCTTAGAAACAGCGTCGCCACATAGGTCAGCATCAGGCTGGTCAGGATTTCGTTGACGTCCCAGCGCGCCTTCAGAAAAGCCGGGATCGCCGCATAGGCCATGCCGCCGATGATGCCGGCAACGCAGATCAGCGGCAACACCCAGAACGCCTGTACGTCGATCAACGCCAGCGCCAGCCCGCCGCCCGCTATCGCGCCCATGGTCAATTGTCCCTCGGCGCCGATGTTCCACACATTGGCGCGGAAGCCGATCGCCAGCCCGACCGCGATCAGGATCAGCGGCGACGCCTTCAGGCCCAGTTCGGCCAGCCCATAGCTGGAAAGCAGCGGTGATATGAAGAAGTAATAGATGCCCAGAAAGGGATCGTACCCCATCAGCAGGAACAGCAGGAAACCGCTCAACACGGTCAGGACAACCGCCAGCACGGGCGTCAGATAGAACAGCCGCAGGTCGAGTTCCTGGCGCTTTTCGACTTTAAACGACATTGGCATTCCCTCCGTTCGGGCCGGGCTGGTGCTCGGTCATGCCGTGCAGCCCGCCCATCAACAGGCCAATCTCGTCGATCGAGGCCTTGGCGGTGACCATGCTCTTCGACAACGAACCCATATTGATTACCGCCAGATGGTCGGACAGGGCCATCAGTTCGTCCAGGTCCTGTGAAATAACGATAATCGCCGAACCTTTTTCGGCCAGCGCGAACAGTGCCTCGTGAATTGCCGCCGCCGCGCCCGCGTCCACCCCCCAGGTAGGCTGGGAAATCACCAGCACGCCGGGGTTCTGCAGGATTTCGCGGCCAACGATGAATTTCTGCAGATTGCCGCCCGAAAGGCTGCCGGCCGATGCGCCGACGCCGGCGGTTTTGACATTGAAATCCTTCACCACCCGGCGCGACAATTCCTCTGCCGCATCGTTGCGGATGAAGCCGCTGGACAGCAGCCCCATGCGACCGTAGCCGCTGAGGATGAAATTTTCGGTCAATGACATTTCCGGTACAGCGGCATGGCCGTTGCGTTCCTCGGGCACACTGCACATACCCATCCGGCGGCGCGCCGCGGCGCCCATGCGTCCGGCCGCCATGCCGTCGATCAGGATTTCCTGCGCGATATGGACCGGGCGCTCGCCGGTCAGCGCCTGGAACAGCTCGTTCTGGCCATTGCCCGCGACCCCGGCGATGCCGAAAATCTCGCCCTCGCGCACCGAGAATGTGACGTCCCTAAGCGTTACCCCGAAGGCATGGTCGGAATCCAGGTTCAGCCCCTGAACTTCCAGGCGAATCTTTTCCGACGACGACCCTTCGCGCTGCGACAGCGGGCGCACTTCGGTGCCGATCATCATCGCGGCCATGGATTTCGCGGTTTCCTGTTTCGGGTCGCAGGAATCGACCACCTTGCCGCCGCGCAGGATCGTGGCGCGGTCGCACAACTGCTTTATTTCGTCCAGCTTGTGGCTGATGTAGAGGATCGACACGCCCTCGGTTGAAAGTTGTCTCAAGGTCTCGAACAGCCGCTCCACCTCTTGCGGGGTCAGCACCGAGGTCGGCTCGTCCATGATCAACAGGCGCGGGTTCTGTAGCAGGCAGCGCACGATTTCAATCCGCTGGCGCTCGCCCACCGACAGGGTATGGACCTCGCGGCCGGGGTCCAGCGGCAGACCGTAGGCGTGGGAGACTTCGATCACCCGTTCCGCCAGCGCGTTCATGTCGCCAGGATTTTCGATGCCTAGCGCGATGTTTTCCAGCACCGTCATCGCCTCGAACAGCGAAAAATGCTGGAATACCATGCCGATGCCCAGATTGCGCGCCGCATGGGGGTCGGCGACCTTGACCGTTTCGCCCTCCCACAGCATTTCGCCCTCGTCGGCATGCAGCACGCCGTAGATGATCTTGACCAGCGTGCTCTTGCCGGCGCCGTTCTCGCCCAGCAGCGCGTGGATTTCACCAGCCGCCACATTGAGGTCGACCGAATCGTTGGCCAGCACGCCGGGGAAACGTTTGCTGATAGCGCGCAGTTCCAGACGTGTCGGCGTTGCGGTCATGCTGTTTCTCCCCTGCTGGCCTTGTTCAGCCGTTCAATGGCGTCCAGAATTCGTTCCGGCGTGGCCGGTGGATCCAGCCTTGGACAAATCTTATAGTCCGCAACGCTGGCCACCGCATCAGACAATGCGTGCAGCACCGATATTGCCAGCATCAGGGGGGGCTCGCCGACGGCCTTGGACCGATAGATGGTTTCTTCCCGATTGGTCGCGCCGGCCAGCAGTTCGACATTGAAGATTTTCGGGCGGTCGCCGCAGGCCGGGATCTTGTAGGTCGACGGCGCGTGGGTGCGCAGTCGTCCCGCGTCGTCCCACCATAGTTCCTCGGTGGTCAACCAGCCCATGCCCTGCACGAACCCGCCCTCGATCTGACCGATATCGATGGCCGGGTTCAGCGAGCGCCCGACATCATGCAGGATATCGACCCGGTCCACCCGGTATTCGCCTGTCAGCAGGTCTACCGTCACCTCGCTGGCGGCCGCGCCGTAACCGAAATAATAGAACGGCCGACCGCGCCCTGTGGAACGGTCCCAGTGAATTTTCGGTGTCTTGTAGAAGCCGGTGGAAGACAGGGAAACGCGGGCGTTATAGGCGGCTTTTACAAGGGTGGGGAAGGGGACTTCCTCATCGCCGATGCGCACGCGGTTGGGCAGGAAGGTAATCCGCTCGCGCGGCGTTTGCCAATGTTCGGCGGCGAATTCGATCAGCCGGGTCTTGATGGTGCGCGAGGCTGCCTGGGCCGCCATGCCGTTGAGGTCCGATCCGGCCGAGGCCGCCGTGGCGGACGTGTTGGGCACTTTACCCGTAGTCGTCGCCGAGATGCGCACCTTGTCGATATCGACCTGGAATTCCTCGGCCACCACCTGCGCGACCTTGGTGAACAGGCCCTGGCCCATTTCCGTGCCGCCATGGTTCAGGTGGATCGTGCCGTCGGTATAGACATGGACCAGCGCGCCGGCCTGGTTGAATTGGGTCGCGGTGAAGGAGATGCCGAACTTGACCGGAGTCAGGGCCAGTCCGCGCCGGACATGGCGGTTATTTGCGTTGAATTCGCGGATTGCCGCGCGGCGGACCCAATAGTCGGCTTTGGTTTCCAACTGCTCGACCACCTCGCCGACAACGCAGTCCTCGACGGTCTGATGATAGGGCGTCACGTCGCGCCCTGGCCCGCCATAGAAGTTCGCCTTGCGAACCTCCAGCGGATCCTTGCCCAGCGCGTAGGCTATCTCTTCCATCACGCGTTCGCCCGCGACCATGCCCTGCGGTCCGCCGAAGCCGCGGAAAGCGGTGTTCGAGCAGGTGTTGGTCTTGAAGGGCAGCGAATTCATGTGCGCCGCGTCGTAGTAATAGGCGTTATCGGCATGGAACAGTGCGCGGTCGGTAATCGGTCCCGACAGATCGGCGGAAAAACCGCAGCGCGCGGCGACGGTAAACTCCACCCCGGCGATGCGCCCGTCATCGTCGAAGCCGGCGCTGTAGTCGGCCTCGAAATCGTGACGCTTGCCGGTGATGATCATGTCGTCGTCGCGGTCGGGCCGAAACTTGACCGCGCGGCCCGTCTTTTTTGCACCAAGAGCGGCGATGGCCGCGAACAGGTTGCCCTGTGTTTCCTTGCCGCCGAAGGCCCCGCCCATGCGGCGGATTTCCACGGTAACCGCGTTGGATGGCGCGCCCAGTACATGGGACACCATATGCTGAATCTCGGTCGGATGCTGGGTCGAGGCATAGACCAGCACCTCGTCATCCTCGCCCGGTATTGCCATGGCGATCTGGCTTTCCAGATAGAAATGTTCCTGCCCGCCGATCGCCATCCGGCCCGCGATGCGGTGCGGCGCCGATGCAATGGCGGCCGGGGCGTCGCCCCGGGTCAGGGTCAGGGGTTCGGTAACGAATTCGCCCTTTTCTCGCGCCGCCGCGATATCCAGGACGGCGGGCAAATCTTCATATTCCACCGCTGCAAGTCGGGCGGCACGGCGGGCCTGGGCCCGGTTTTCGGCGACCACGGCGAATATCACCTGGCCGTGGAATTGCACCAGCCCGTCGGCGAAGACCGGTTCGTCATGGCGGGCGGTGGGGCTGATGTCGTTGACGCCGGGAACGTCCGCCGCGGTCAGCACCGCGACCACCCCCGGCGCGGCGCGGACCTTCGACAGATCCATCGAGACGATGCGTGCGTGGGCGCGCTCGCTCAATCCCGGATAGGCATGCAGCATGCCGGCCGGCGCCGGCATGTCGTCGATATAGACGGCCTCGCCCGAGACATGCTTGTGGGCGCTGTCATGGCGCAGGGACTCGCGGACGCCGCCGGTGATGCGTTCGGCCTTGATATTGTCACGTACATCATCACGCATGGGTCAGCCTCCCTTCACCAACCAGCCGGATCGGCATGGCGGGGCCAGAGGTTTCCGCATGGAACTTGCGCAGCAGGTTTTTCGCCACCGTCATGCGATAGCGGGCCGAGGCGCGCCAGTCGGTCAGCGGCGTGTAGTCTTGCTCCATGGCGGCAAGCGCGGCCTCGACCGTTTCTTCCGTCCAGGGATTGTCCATCAGCGCGGCCTCGGTTGCCGCGGCGCGCTTCGGGGTCGCCGCCATACCGCCAAAGGCGATGCGGATACCGGCGACAACGTCACCGTCCAGTTTCAGCCAAAAGGCGCCGCAGGCTGCCGAGATGTCCTGGTCGAAACGTTTGGAAATCTTGTAACAGCGGTAATGGGTGCCGGGTTCCGGTTTGGGCAGGACGACATTTTCCACAAACTCGCCGGGTCGCCGGTCCTGCTTGCCGTAATCAATGAAGAAATCCTCCAGCGCCATGGTCCGGCGCTCCGATCCCCGACGCAGCCCCAGCGTCGCGCCGGCGGCAATCAGGGCAGGGGGCGAATCGCCGATTGGCGAGCCGTTGGCGATATTGCCGCCGATGGTGCCCATGTTGCGGACTTGCTGGCCGCCGATGCGCCGGATCAATTCGCCGAAATCGGGGTAGTGGGCTGCGATGACGGATGATGCCTCGTCATAGGTGACTCCGGCGCCGATGGTTATCGCCGCGTCGGTTTCCTCAATCCGCCGCAATTCCGTGATCCGGCCGATCAGGACGGCGGGCGCGATGTCGCGAAGCTGCTTGGTGACCCAAAGCCCCACATCCGTGCCGCCGGCAACGATACGAGCTTCCGGGGTTTCCGTCAGGACATCGGCCAGGCCGTCTAAAGTCGCAGGCGCATAAAGCCGCCGGCCCTCCGCCTCGATACATAGCGTTTCTGTGTCCTCCAGGGCCTTCAGCCGCGCGACCATATCGGCTTCTTGCGACGCGAAACGGTCGTTCGTCGCCGGACCCTCGTCATACATCCGTTTTGCCGCCGCCGCGATCGGCGCATAGCCGGTACAGCGGCACAGATTGCCGGCCAGCACGTCGTCGATCCGCTGATCGGAGGGGTTTTCCTCGTTGCGGTAGAGCGCGAACAGCGACATCACGAAGCCCGGCGTACAAAAGCCGCATTGCGAGCCGTGGCAATCCACCATCGATTGCTGTACCGCGTGCAGGGCACCGTCGGGGCTTTTCAAATCCTCGACCGTCAGAAGCTGGCAGCCGTCCAGCATCGGCATGAAGAGGATGCAGCCATTGACCGCGCGGTAGGAAAGCCGTCCGTTTTCGGGCCGCGCAATCACCACCGTACAGGCGCCGCAGTCGCCCTCGGCGCAGCCTTCCTTGGTTCCGGCGCGGGTCTTTTCCAGGCGCAGCCAGTCCAGCACCGTCATGGTCGGGTCGATATCCCGCAGCTCTATCGTCTCGTTGCCCAGGATGAACCGGATATGGTTGCGCATTGGTCTTAGCTTCCGCGATAGGTGGAATAGCCGAAGGGCGATATCAGCAGGGGCACATGATAATGCTGCCCGGCGGACGACACGCCAAAGCGCACCGGCACCTTGTCCAGAAAGGCCGGGGAAGACGCGGTCTTGAAGTAGTCGCCCACATGGAAGACAAGTTCATATTCGCCGGGGCCAAAATCTTCGCCGGTCAACAACGGTTCGTCGCAGCGCCCGTCGTCGTTGGTCTGGACGGTCTTCAGCGCGGTGCGCTCGTCGCCCGTCAGGCGATAGAGATCGATTCGCAGCCCCGCGCCGGGTTTGCCGGCCGATGTGTCGAGCACATGGGTGGTTAGTTTTCCGCCCGCCATCTCTCGTTCCTCCGTGAACTGTGGCAGGCCCTGGCATTCAGCCATGTACCGTTCGGAGAGCCCGCCCTGATTCTTGTTCTTCTTGATCTTATGAAGTTACGATACAGCCGTATACAGGCGCGGGATACCGTTCTTCGCATGAAGGACTTTCAAAAATTACTGAAAAAAGAAGCGGGGCCTTCCGCTGTATTATAGTGGCGGCTGCTTCATGTGGCAGCCAATGGGAGAGGGAAGTTCATGACGTCCGATTATCCGCGCGATCTTATCGGCTATGGCCCGATTCCGCCGAAGGCCGGTTGGCCCGGCGGGGCGCGCGTGGCCGTGCAGTTCGTGATGAATTACGAGGAAGGCGGAGAGAACTGCATCCTGCATGGCGATGCGGCGTCGGAGGCGTTTCTTTCGGAAATTGTCGGCGCCCAGCCCTGGGAAGGGCAGCGCCATATGAGCATGGAGTCCATTTACGAATACGGTAGCCGGGTTGGCGTCTGGCGCTTGCTGGACCTGTTCCGCGCCCGGCAAATCCCGATCACTGTCTTCGCCGTGGCCATGGCGCTGGAGCGTAACCCGCTGGTGGCCGAGATGGCATTGAAAGACGGCCATGAGATCTGCAGCCACGGCTATCGCTGGATCGATTACCGGTCGATCCCGGAGGAAGTCGAGCGCGAACATATGCAGAAGGCGATCGAGATCATCCAGCGTGTTACGGGCGAACGCCCGTTGGGCTGGTACACCGGGCGGACCAGCGAGAATACGCGGCGGCTGGTGGCAGAAGAGGGCGGGTTTCTCTATGACGCCGACGATTACAGCGACGACTTGCCGTTCTGGAGCCGCGTCACCGGCAAGCCCCATCTGATCGTGCCCTACACGCTGGATAATAACGACATGCGATTCGCCTCGCCGCAGGGCTTCAATTCCGGCGACCAGTTTTATGCCTATCTGCGCGATGCTTTCGATACGCTCTACGCGGAAGGTGCGGAAACCCCGCGCATGATGTCGATCGGCCTGCATTGCCGGCTGGTCGGGCGGCCGGGGCGCCTTGCCGTGCTGGCGCGTTTCATCGACCATGCCCAGTCGCATGACCGCGTCTGGTTTGCCCGGCGCATCGATATCGCCCGTCACTGGCGCGAGCATCATCCATGGAGCGAGGCATGACCCGACAGGATTTCGTCGAACGGTTCGGCGGGGTATTCGAACATTCGCCCTGGGTAGCCGAGGGCGCCTGGGAAGAAGGCTTGAACCCGTCCAGCGCCGCCGAATTGCATGCGCGCATGTGTGCCGTGTTGAAGTCGGCCCCGCATGAACGGCAACTTGGCGTGTTGAATGCCCATCCCGATCTTGCCGGCAAGCTGGCGTTGGCCGGGGCGCTGACCGCCGAATCGACCGCCGAGCAGGCCAGCGCCGGGCTGGATAAATGCACGCCGGAGGAATTCGACCGGTTGCAGGCCTTGAACGCGGCCTACAAGGCGAAATTCGGCTTTCCCTTCATCATGGCGGTGAAGGGGCGCACGCGCGCCGAGATCATCCAGACTTTCGAGAAACGGGTGAACAATGACATCGAAACCGAATTCGTGACCGCTCTGCGCCAGGTGGAACGCATCGCGCTGTTGCGGTTGAACGACATGCTGTCTTGAAGAGGACGACCATTATGACGACCGACGAAACTCTCCCCGACTTCGCGACGCGTTACGTTAATCTGGCATCGGCCCGGCTGGGCGCCGCGGCGGTGAGCGCGACGGATGAATTTTTCGCCCCGAAAGACCGCATGCTGGCCGATGCGCCGGCGGTGTTCATCGCCGACAAATACGACGATCACGGCAAATGGATGGATGGTTGGGAAACCCGCCGTCGCCGCGATGGCGGGCGCGATCATTGCGTCGTCAGGCTGGCCTGGCCCGGAATCATTCACGGGCTGGATATCGACACCAGCCATTTCACCGGCAATTATCCGCCGGCGGCTTCAATAGAGGCCTGCATGAGCGAGGCCGAACCGGCTGACGATGCGGACTGGGTGACGCTGCAGCCGGCGATGTCGCTGGCCGGTAATTCCCATCATTTTGCGGCGGTCGAACGGGCCGGCCCCTTCAACTGGCTGCGCGTCAACATGTTTCCCGACGGCGGAATCGCCCGGCTGCGGGTGTATGGCGAGCCCTGGTGCGACTGGTCGGCGCGGGACAGGAATGCGGTGCATGAACTCACGGCGCTGGAAAATGGCGGCCGCATCGTTGCCTACAACAACGCTCATTACGGCAGCCCCTGGGCGCTGCTGGCGCCCGGACGCGGCGCCGATATGGGCGACGGCTGGGAAACCCGGCGGCGGCGCGAGCCGGGCAATGACTGGATCATCGTCCAGCTGGGCGCGCCGGGCGAGATTGAGCGCATTGAGGTGGATACCGCGCATTTCAAAGGTAATTTCCCCGAAAGTTGCAGTATTCAGGCGGCGATGGTCGAGGACGGCACCGATCAGTCCGTTATCACCCAATCCATGTTCTGGGAAGAGTTGCTGATCCGCAGCCAGCTGGGTGCCGATTCAATTCACCAGTTCGATGGCAACGCCATTGCCGTGTTGGGGCCGATCTCGCATTTGCGGCTGAATATCTTTCCCGATGGCGGCGTCAGTCGGCTGCGCCTGTTCGGGCGGGCGGCGTGATGATTCTCAAGCCCCAACCCCTTACGCGAGAGGCATTCGCACCGTTCGGCGATGTGATCGAAACCCTGGGTGCCGGTCATTATCCGATCAACGAGGGCACGACGGAGCGTTTCCACGATCTGGCCAAGGTGGACGTTTCGGAA